>JANOPP010000105.1:0-18994 GCA_031421915.1 Myxococcales bacterium
CAACGCTCCCTCGAGCACGCCCTCCCCGATCTCGTCGCGCTCGCCGCGATCGGTGCAAACCAGCTCCGCCAGTTCGTGCGTCGCACCGCTCTCCGCCGGATCTCCCGCGACGTCTTGCTCCGCAATGTCGCCGTCGCCCTCGGCAACACGGCCTCCCCCGGCGCGATCCCCGCGCTCGTCTCGCTCCTCGCCAATAAACGACCGCTCGTTCGCGTCCATGCCGCCTGGTCCCTCGGCCAGCTCGGCGCTCACTCGATCCTCACCGCCCACACCGACGACGATCCCGACGTGACCGCCGAGATCGCGGTCGCGCTCAGCGCTGCAGAAACCTCGGGCTAGCAACATGCGCCGCGACGGCCTTGATCTGCTCCTCGGTCATCGCACCCGAGAATGACGGCATCAGCTTGTTCGTCGAGCCATTGCGAACCTGCGCCTCGACCACCGCCGGCGTGAGCTTGATCCGCACGACGGGATCCGTGAGATCCCGGACCGAGAGCCGGGCCGCCATGGCCGCGGTCGGCTTGCCGGTCGGCCCGTGGCAGCTCGAGCACATCGACTGGTAGACGGTCTCCCCGTCCACCGAGCCCCCGGTCGGGTCCGACCCGCAAGCTGCGGCGAAAGCGAGGAGAACAGCCGACTTCACTCTCCCCTGATGCCACCACGGGCGAGTGCTGGCAACCCCATGCTAGTGTCTGGCCATGCGGCGCATTGTCCTCGCACTGTTGGTGCTCGGCGCTTGTGGCGGGACTCAGATCCCACAACACAGCGGCTACAAGAGTGAGAAGGCCAAGCCTTGGTCCAAGGCGAAGACCCTCAACTTCGACGAGAAGATGGAGGCCAAGGCCGAAGGCGACCTCCACTACGGCGAGTACCGCCGGGCCAAGTGGTACGCGCTCGACATCCCGTCGAACGGCGAGCTTGCACTCAAGCTCGAGGCGACGCCGCCCGGCGAGGGTACGAACGAGGACTTCGATCTCGCGATGGAGATCCTCGACCCGGGGAACCGCGTGATCAGCAAGGCCGACAGCGAGGAAGAGGACGTCGGCGAGCTCAACAAGGTGCGCACGCTCTACGACCTCGCGCCGGGCCGCTACCTCATCCACATCTACCTGCAGGGCCGGCTCGATACCGCGGACTATGTGCTGCGCGCGGCCTTCAAGCGGACCGCGGCTGCGGAGGCCAAGAGCGACTTCCCGGCGCCCGTCCTGTTCCTCTCGGCGTTGCCGATGGTCCCGCTCAACGACGACACCCCGCCCGGCTATCAGAAGAAGGCCGTCGCGGTCGTGACGATCAAGAAGGGCAACCGGCCCAAGGTCGACAAGCCCGCCGTGACACCGCCGCCGTCGACCTCGAAGTCCGCTCGGATCATCGGCCTGTCGGTCACCGGCAGCGGCACCCAGATCACCATGGGTATGGGGACCGATCAGGGCGCAGCCCCGGGCTGGAAGGCGAAGATCGCGGGGGTCCAGGGGACGTTCCCGGTGGCCTCGTGCAATGCACGAACGTGCAGTGCGGTGGTGTCCGCGACGCCCGATCAGATCAAGGCTGGCGGCGGCAACGTCACGCTTTCCCCCTAGCCCCTTGCACCGCTCGCCGGACTGGGCAAGACTTCAAACATGCTCGGGAAATCGGTGGGGTACCGGGCCATGGCTCCCGGCCTCCTTGGCATCTGCCTGATCGCAACGTCGCTGTCTTGCGCGCACAACGTGTCGCAAGAGAAAGCGAGTGGTCCTGACGGCAAGCTCAAGGGCGCAAAGTCTCTCGAATTCGAGAACGGCGAAGCCAAGGTCTCTGGCATCGTGACGTATCCAGGCGGTGACCGCGTCGACTGGAAGCTCGTCGAGCTTCCGGAGAAGTCGAAGGGCACACTGGACATCAAGTTGTCGTGGACGCCTCCGCGTCCCGGCCTTCAGCTCGCGTTCGACGTCTTCGACGAGTGGAACACGCCGGTCCTCAGCTCGACGAAGAAGAGCAAGAAGCGCAGCAAGGGCCGCACGAAGACCGCGCAGCTCGACGGAGCGAAGGGCAAGTACTTCATCCGCGTGTACGCCGTCGAGCGTGGCGATGCCGGTCGCTACAAGCTCACCGTCGAGTACAAGGAGGCGGTCGCGGGTGTCACGTTCGACGCGCTCAAGCTCGAGATTCCAGAGCCGCCGAAGCTCGCCGCCGTTCCGGAGCCAGAGATTCCGTGCGATCCGGGTCAGTTCGATCCGAAGAACCCGGCGTGCAAGATGATCTGCCCCGAATTCGGCGCCCCGCCCGGCTGGCCGCCGTGCAAGGACAAGTGCCCGACGCCGCCCGACGTCAACCTGCCGTCGTGTCAGGCGTCGATGCCATGTCCGAACCCGCCGGATCGCCGCGTGCGAGCCTGCAAGGCCTCGGCGTTCCCGAAGTGCCAGGACATCAACAATCCAGATCCGCAGAACCCGAACTGCGACAACGCCAAGGCTCCTGCCGTCACGACGCGCGTGATGAAGAACGAGGTCCAGGGCGGTGATCTGATCATCACGATCGGTGCCGGTAGTAACTCCGGTGTGAAGAAGGGCTGGTCCGCCACCGTGCTCCGCGGTGAAACGGACAGCCCGCTACCCGGAGGCGAGATCACCATCGTGCGTATCGATAAGTCGTCGACGATCGGCAAGGTCCAGATGACCGCTGATCAGGTGAAGCAGAACTACCGCGTGAAGCTCAGCCCACCATGAGCCAGGATCCGTTCGTCGGCAAGGTCATCGACGGCCGCTACGAGATCCAGGCTCGTGTCGGTGAGGGCGGCATGGGCGTCGTCTACAAGTCACGCCAGATCTCGATCGACCGCATCATCGCGCTGAAGATGCTGAACTCGCAGATGGCCGCGGATCCACAGTGGGTCCAGCGCTTCTACAACGAGGCGAAAGCCTGCTCTCGCCTCCAGCATCCGAACACGATCCGGATGTTCGACTTTGGCCAGACGTCCGACGGACGCCTGTTCATGACGATGGAGTTCCTCGATGGCCAGTCGCTCCGCGACGCCATCACGAAGAGCCCCCTCGCGCCCCAGCGCGTCGTCAAGATCCTGATCCAGTGCTGCGCCTCCCTCGCCGAGGCGCACTCGATCGGAATCATCCATCGCGACATCAAGCCCGACAACGTGTTCCTCCTGAACATGGCGGGCTCGCCCGACTTCGTGAAGCTCCTCGACTTCTCGGTCGCGAAGCTGCTCGAGGGCGATCGCATGAAGACGCAGGCAGGTGTCGTGTTCGGCACGCCGCAGTACATGTCTCCCGAGCAGGGCCGTGGCCTGCCGCTCGACGCGCGCTCGGATCTCTACGCGCTCGGCATCCTGGCGTACGAGATGCTCGTCGGCGCGGTGCCGTTCCACGACGACAACCCGATGACCGTGATCCAGATGCACCTGCAGTCGCAGGTGCCACCGATGTCGGATCAGATTCCGTACTCGGTGCAGGCGATCGTTCGCCGTGCCCTCGAGAAGGACGCGGGCCGCCGCTACCAGTCGGCCGGCGAGATGATGCAGCACTGCCAGCAGGTGTTCGCCGAAGTCAGCCAGGGCGGCATGTCGATCGGCCCTGGCGGAATGCCGAAGACGATGATCGCGGGTGGCGGCGCACCGCCGCCGATGGCCGCGCAGGGCCTGGGCGGCATGGGCATGCAGCCACCACCAAACAGTGGTCCGCAGCAGCAGCAAGGTGGCTACAACGCAGCAGCGCCGTCGCAGAAGACGATGGTCGCGCAGCCGAGCCCGTTCGCCAACGCACCGCAGGCACCGCAGCAGGGGAGCGGCCTCGCCCCGCAAGGCGGCTACTCGCAGGCGTCACCGATGCAGAAGACGATCGTCGCCGGAATGGCGCCGCCAATCGTTGGCGGTCAGATGATGCAGCCCGGGATGCAGCCAGGCATGCAGCCAGGCATGCAGCCGGGCATGCAGCCGCCAGGCATGGGGCCCGGTGGATACCCGCAGGCGCCGCCCGGCGGTCCGAACAAGACTGTCATGCTGCAGCCGAGCGAAGGGGTCGTCTCGGTCGCGCGCACCGGCCAGGCCGTTCAGCCGGCGGGCACCGGCGCGATCCATCAAGGCGCGTCGACCCTGTTCTGGATCGTCTCGCTCATCCTCGGGATCGCGGTCGGCGCGATCGCATACGCGATCGTCCTCCAGACGATGTAAATCCCGCGATGGCGCCCGACGACCCACCACCCCCCGAGCCGAATGACCGGAAGGTCAAGGAGCTGCTCGACGGCGAGACCAGCGCCGCCGATCTGGAGAAGTGGTTCGGGCTCCCGACCTTTCAGCAGGTCGACGAAGGTGAGGTCAAGCTCGCGGCCGTCGAGGAAGACCCCGACATGGTCGCGGTCCGCGAGCGTCGCGCGAAGGCGATCGCGGCCGTCGATCCGGTGTGGCTCGAGCGGCATCGCCTCCGCACCGACGCTCCGCTCGACGATCTCATCAAGTTCAAGGCGACGCTCACGCTCCGCGTCAACCCCGACCTCCCGCTGTTCGATCGCGCGATGATCGAGAACAAGATGCAGATCGCCGAGGAGCGTTTGTTCGAACGCCCCGAGGACATCTCCGAGCAGATGGAAGAGAACGCGCCACAGGCGTTGCTCCGCGATCTCCACCGGCCCGAGCTCACGTTCGAGAAGACGTTCGAGCTCGTCGACATGGCTGCCGAGCAGAAGCTCGATGCTGTTGCCGAGGTCCTAGCAGCGATGGCGACCGACTGGC
This sequence comes from Myxococcales bacterium, assembly GCA_031421915.1. Classification (GTDB taxonomy): domain Bacteria; phylum Myxococcota_A; class Polyangia; order Haliangiales; family Haliangiaceae; genus JABFXX01. Next base: position 4,718 of record JANOPP010000105.1, read on the forward strand.
GCCTGCCCGAGCTGCAGATTCGCCCTGGCGTCGAGGCGCGCCAGCTCTATGCCGAGGTCCTGGCCGAGCGGCGCCTGCCCTGGCCGGATATCCCCAAGCGCGTCAACCTGCCGAACCGTCGGATCACGGATTGAACGGGAAGGTCGGAGCGATGCGGCGCGTAGATCTAACGATGCTCGGCTGCCCGGAGGGGTCCCGGTGAGCGGTGACAACGGCGTGGGCCGGGTCATCCCCGTCGAGCGTTTTCTGCTGCGCGCCGTGGGCCGTACGGACGTCGGCGCCCAGCGCACGCAGAACGAAGACGCGATGTACTACGACGACTTCCTCGGCGTGTACATCGTGTGCGACGGCATGGGAGGGCACGCCAGCGGCCAGGTCGCATCGGACATCGCGATCCGTACGATGGTGCACTCCCTCAAGACGGGTGATCCGCCACCTGCGCCCGGGCAGGATCTCCTGACCGTGGCGATGAAGGTCGCGAACGCCGCGGTCTACCAGCGCTCGCAGATGGATCACACCTGCCACGGCATGGGGACGACGGCCGTCGGTCTGCGGTTCGAGGAGAATGTCGTCCACATCTGCCACTGTGGCGACTCGCGCGCGTATCTGTTGCGCCACGGTCAGCTCCAGCAGCTCACGCGTGATCACTCGCGGCGCAACCTCTCCCAGGACCGCCCGGATCTGATCGGCACCCTCGGTCCGGCGACCTCGAACGTGATCATCCGCGCGGTCGGCCTCGATGCGAACGTCGAGATCGAACACAACACGATCGCACCCGAGCACAACGACGTGTTCCTCCTCTGCTGTGACGGTCTGTCGGATCTCGTCGACGACTGGATGATCCGCGAGATCATGACGTCCGGCGACTCACTCGACATCGTCGCCGAGAACCTGATCCGCGCTGCCAACAACAACGGCGGCACCGACAACATCACCGTCGTGCTGACGCAGACGTTCGTCGACCCGCTGTGGGTGCCGGCGAACGCGTACCCGCAGCCGCAGCAGCGCTACTAGAAGCGGCCGTAGACCATGAACCCGGTGGACGACTCGTCCACCGTCGGTGCGATGGCGACGGACTTCTTCGATGACGGTGCGCTGATCCACAGGACGATCCCGCCGACGACGGCGACCCCGCCGGCAATGAACAATCCCGTCGAGACGCTACCGCGCAGGCTCGCCTGGTCGAACAGGTGATTGCCGCGCGGGGCCTCGGAACCGAGACAGATCTCGTCTCCACCACACGCGTCGATCGCCTTGTCCCACGACGACTTGGCGAGCACGCCGAACGTGACGCCACCGGCGAGCACAACGCCTCCGAGCACGAGCGTGACCACGGCATACGCCTTGCGGTTCGACTCGCCGGGCGTTTCGATCGGTGGAGGAGCATCCGGCTCCTCGACGCCGCCGGCACCGGGCGTCGCCTCCGGATCGCGCTCGAGCCCGATCGTGATCGTGACGACCTTGCCCTCCCCCGCCGCGCTGATCTTGCCTTCCCAGTCGAGAAAGCCGGGCGCGATCGCGGCGACTGGATTGCTCCCGAGGTCGATCGGGTAGTCGGTGAAGTTGGTGACCTTCGCGCCGTTGACGCGAACCTCGAGTCCCTCCGGTGGACGTGGGGTGCGCTTGCGCGCCTCGCCGACGATGATCTTCAGCCGCGGCACGCGCGGTTCGAGCTGGGCCGCGAGCTCGGCGGACTTGGCGCGGCGCGCGGGCGTGTCGAGCGTCTGCGCCAGCTCGCGGTGGAGGGCGAGCGCGGTCGCGAGCTTGCCGAGCTGCTCGCTGCACAGCGCGATGTTGAACTGGGCATCGGTGCTCGGCTTGAGTCGGTGGCTCTCATCGAACGCCTCACAGGCATCCGCATACTTACCGACCTTGAGCAGCTCGCGACCCTTGGCAAAGGCCGTGTCCGCCGGGTCCGCAAGCGCGGTTCCGGTGGCCAACAGGAGAGAGATCACGAGCGCGAACCAGCGAATTCGTTCGACTTCGACCAGCACCTGTCCCCAGAGCGTAAGCCGAACCGGGCCCCACCACAACGAGGCTGCAGTCCCCGCCCAGCGCCGTGGTAGCGTTGTGGGGTGCGGCAGTTGTGGCTCCTCGTCGCGCTGGCTAGTGGAGGGTGTAACTCCATCCTCGGTATCAACGAGCTGACCATCACCGATGCTCCGCCTGGCACCGAGGAGATCGACGCGCCTCGCATTGTGGACGCCGGTCCCGACGCCGCGAACGAGGAGTGCTTCGGCTCGCCGAGCTTCGCGCGGGTCTGCTTCGCACCCACGATGCATCCAGCGCTCACGCTTCCAGCGACGATCAACACCGACACCGGCTGTGCGCGCGTGCTGGCTCAGACGAACGGGCCAGAGATCTGTGTGTTCATCGGCCAGAGCATCACCGTTTCTAGTTCGAACACCACCGTCAGTGGATCGCGCGCACTCATGCTCGCCGCGTCGGGCTCGATCGTGATCGATGGTGATCTCGAGGTGGGCAGCGTCCAGGCAGGCCGCGTCGGTCCCGGAGCGAATCCGGCTTCGCCCGCGTGCACGACACCAACCGCCGGCGGCAATGACGATCAAGAGGGTGGCGGCGGTGGAGCTGGTGGCTCGTTCGGGTCGCCGGGTGCGAACGGCGCCGACGGCCGTGACGGTGGCGGAGCGGCCGGAGCGAGCGGCGGACTGCCGGCATCGATCCTCGGCCTGCGCGGCGGCTGTCCGGGCTCGCAAGGTGGCACCGGTGAGGGTGCGGTCGCCGCAAGCCCTGGCGTGGCAGGCGGCGGCGGCGGCGCGGTCTACCTCGTCGCCGGCACGACGATCACGATCAGCGGCGAGATCGACGCATCGGGTGGCGGCGGCAGCGGCGCGACGAGCGGCAAGTCCGGCGGTGGCGGCGGCGGCTCGGGCGGCATGATCGTGCTCGAGGCCGCCATGACGATAGCGATCAACAGCGGCGGCGAGGTGTTCGCGAACGGAGGGGGCGGCGGCGAAGGCGCGATCTTTGTCACCGGCAGGGCTGGCGATGAGAGCACGGCGTACAACGACCCGGGGAACGCCGGGGCTGGCGGCTCCGGCGGCGGCGACGGTGGTGCGGGTGCGTTTCAACTCGTCGTCGCAGGCCCCGGCAACCTGGCCCCCGGAGGCTCCGGTACCAAGGCCGGTGGTGGCGCCGGAGGCGGCGGCCTGGGCGTGATCCGGACCAAGGCCACGTCGATCACCGGGAGCAACGCGAATCGGATCTCACCGCTCGCGGTGCCCTTCTGAGCTAGCCGCGCGAGCCCGCGGCAGCTTTCTTCAGCTGCTCGGCCATGTCGCGAAACCGTCCGAGGCGCGCGTACACGCGCGCGAGCCCCGCGGCCGCGCGGACTTCGAAGCCAGGCGTCTGCCGCGCGGTGACGAACGCTTCCTCGGCGCCGAAGAAGTCGCCGCCGAGCGTGAGCACGTCGCCGAGCGTCGCATGCATCGCGGCCGCAGAGATCGGTGAGGACGCACGACCGAGGCCAGCGCGCAGGACCGCCGCGGCACGCGGACAATCTCCCGCGCGCGCCATCGAGACCGCGTATGCGACACGCGCGTTGCCGAACGCGGGTGCGAGATCGAGCGCAGCGCGCAGCGCTTCTTGCGCGCTCTCGAGATCGCCGGTCTCGAGCGACACCCGGCCGCGCTCGTAGTAGCGGCGCGCGACCGACGACACTAGTCGAGCTCCAGCAGACTGAACCGCGACGACGCATCGTCGCCGCCGGGCGACTCGGGCTTGTCGGATGCCGGGGCTGCGGGCGCTGCCGCGGGAGCCGCGGGCTGCCCACCCTGCGCGGCCGGCACGGGAGGAGCGCCGCCGCCGGGCGAAGGACCTGGCGCGCCGCGCACGGACACGCCACGCGCCGGAGGAGGCGCGCTCGCGGCCGGCTGCGGTGCGGGGGCTGGTCGAGTGTCGACCATCTGCACGCCGGGTGCGGGCTGCGGAGGGCGTTGCCCGAGGTTGCTCTCGACGACGCGTACACCCGCGGCAGGTCGCGGCAGGTCCGCCGCGGTTCCGCCACGCGGCGCGAGGAGCGGCTGCACGACGCCGCCGACCCGTACGCTGACCTGCTCGCCGTCGACGACGAACATCGCGAGCTCGGGGTGATCGAACCGGGTCTGCATCGCCGTGATCACCTGCGCGAACGTCGCGCCCTTCAGATCGGAGAGCGTCTCCGCCTGGTGGATCATCATCGGGGGTGGCCCCTCGACGACGTACTCCTTGATCACGAACGTCAGGATGTCGAGAAGCGTCTCGCGATCGGCTTCGGAGAATGCCTCGCGAACGTTGCTCGAGATCTCGCGTAGGTCAGGACGGGACGGCATGTCGATCTCCTGCTGGCACTAGAACGTGGCTCCGTCGAGGTCGGCACCCGTGGTCTCGCAGCCAACGAGGCGGGTGCCTCGTAGATCTGCACCACACAGATTCACGCCCTTGAGATTGCAGCGGACGAGCGCGGCCCCGGACAGGTTCGCGCCGTAGAGGTTTGCACGCCGGAAGTCGACGTCGAACAGCGCAGCGCCGGTCCAGTCGGTGCGCGACAGCGACACGGTCGCGTGCTCGTACCCCTCGAACACGACCTTGAGGAGCACCGCTCCGGCGAAGTCGGCAGAGTAGAGCTCGGACTCCTTGAACGTCGTGTTCTGGATGCGCGCCTTGTGAAGCCGGATCCGCGCCATCCGCACCGGGCCGAGCTCGCATCGAAGGAGCTGCGCGCCCGTGAAATCGAGCTCGGTCAGATCGCAGTCCTTGGCGGTCACGCGGTGCCACAGCGCGCCCCTCCACTGCGACGAGCGCAGGTCGCTCTGCTTGAGCTCCGAGCGCTCGAGCCTCGCCTCGTCGGCATCCGCGCCACGCAGATCGAGGCGCTCGAGCGTCACGCTGTCGAGGTCGGCGCCGCGCAGCAGCACCGACTGCGCCGAGAACCCCGAGATCGTGCGCCCGGAGAGCTGCTCTTCGGCGACGAGCCGCTCGAGCTGGACCCGGGACTGGATCACGCCTGCATCGGCGCTCGCGTCGGTCATCCCGTCGAGGATACCCCAACTGCGTGCTCAATTCCGGGACGCCCCGGCCAGGGAAATCCCTAGTGACGCGCCGGCTGGTTGCGCGCCGACTGGCCGCGGGCTTCCTCGGCCATGTCGTCCATGACCTTCTTCATGACCTTCTCCCGCGCGCGCTCGAGCTCTTCCGCGTCCTTCTGCTTCTTCTCGGCAGTGACGTGGAGGAGCTTGTTGCTGGGTAGGCCACCCAACGCGCCGCTGAGATCGCCACCGGCCATGATCTCGGCCTCGATCATCTCGGCCTCTTCCTCGTGCTCCTCGGTAGCGAGAGGCATCGCGCCGTCGAAGTTCTTGTTGTGGAGGCCGCGCTTGGACTGCGCGACGTGGGTCAGCTCGTGGGCGAGGAGCGCCTGGCCGGAGTGGCTGCCCATCGACTTGTCGGGCGACCCGCCCATGAGGATCATGCCCGTGGAGCCGATCGTCACGGCGTATGCGCTGCGCTTGCGGTTGAACTCTTCGGCGAACTCGCCGGTATAGATGCGGACGTGACCGAGGTCGACGCCGAACCGGCGCTCGTACTTCGCGCGGACGCTGTGGTCGAGTTGATGACCGCGACCGGCCTTCCGGTTGACCATCTTGAGCAGGCGCTCCGGGTCGTACTTCCTCGCGATCTCGTCCGTCAGCTGCTCGGCCGGCGTGTCTCCCTCTGCGGCGGGAGCCGATTCGGCCGATTGCTCGGCTGCGGGGTCTGTAGGATCAGTCGACACGCTTGATATTCTACGAGGTTACTCGTCCTTGCCTTCCCCGGACCAAGTCGACACGTAACCCTCTGATTGTTCGTAGAATTCTGCGGTCTTTTGCTGGTCGAGGACGGCGGCGTCTCCGCCGAGCGCCTTCTGGAGAAACGCCGTCTCCTCGAGGCAGCTCCCGCCCTTGATACCCTTCGCCTCGAAGGTCACTTCGCCCTTCGCGTTGATCACGATCTCGATCGCCTTCTTCGTGCTCATTCGGCACCCCACTTGGTCACGACGAGCCGGATCGAGCCGTCCTCCTCGTTCACCTCTTCCTCGACGGCGTAACCCTTCTCTTCGCAGGCCTGTTTGACGTTGTGATACTGGTACTTCTGGCTGAGCGAATTCTGGAACTCCTCCTCGGAGATTCCCTTTGTCGTCTCGACGCCCCACCAGTCGGCGGTCACGCCATAGGTGCCATCGAGGTTGTCGATGATGCCGATGTCGTAGCGACCCATGTCGACGGAGATCGCCGCCTTCAGGGTGTCGCCGCGATAGCCACGGACGGTCACCTGTTGGCCTTGCTCGGCCTCGGTGAACTTGTGCTGGAGATCCGCGAGCGCCTTCTTGATCGCCGCAAGATTGGTCATCTTGAGGGCGCACTTCGTGAAATGCGACATGGAGTCTCTCCAGTGTACCCGGAAATTGCCGCGTAGCTTCCTGACCCGGAGAATTCACGACGACGTCGAGCGAGACCAAGCGGCTCGGCGCAGATCGCGGCGCACGCCCGGAAGCGCAGCGAGAGCGCGTGGGTTTCCATGTGCCGAGCGAGAACCGGACGTACGTCGCGAGATTCCCGAGCCGCGCCGGTCGCAGCCGACGGCGTCGTGAATTCTCCGGGTCAAAGCTCCAGCTTGCGCTCGCCGTCGTCGGCCGTCTCGGTTCCCTTGTCGCCGAGGTTCGAGGACGGGGCCCCGTGGCGTGCCATCCAGCCGGCCTTCTTCGCCGGAGCACGCCCGCGAGCGGCCGCAGGCCGCGCACGTGTCCGGGCCCACTCGCGCATCGCCTCGATCTGCTCGCGCATCGTGATCGCGAGCGGGACGATCTCGCGGAGCGTGCTCAGCAGGCCGTCGGTCGACAGGTCCATGCCGGTGTCGAACGCATCGTAGAGCGACGCGATCACTGCCTGCTCGAGCTCTGCGCCGGAGTAGTCGGTCGTCGCATCGACCAGCTTCTCCATGTCGAACTGGCCCGGATCCCGCTTCTTCTTGCGGATGTGAATGTCGATGATCGAGCGGCGATCCTCGCGATCCGGGAGGTCGCAGAAGAAGATCTCGTCGAACCGGCCCTTGCGGAGAAGCTCGGGTGGGAGCTGCTGGACATTGTTCGCGGTCGCGATCACGAACACCGGCGTCGTCTTCTCCTGGAGCCAGGTGATGAACGACGCGAACACGCGCGACGTGGTGCCACCATCGGTCTGTCCCGATGAGCCCGTGCCGGAGAAGCCCTTCTCGAGCTCGTCGATCCAGAGGATCGCAGGCGCGATCGCCTCGGCCGTCTTGATGACGTTGCGGATGTTCTCTTCGGAGCTACCGACGAGACCGCCGAAGATCTTGCCAACGTCGAGGCGGAGCAGTGGCATCTGCCACAGTGCGCCGACCGCCTTGGCGGTGAGCGACTTACCCGTTCCCGGCACGCCGATCAGGAGGATTCCCTTGGGCAGCGGCAACCCGAAATCGCGTGCGCGCGAGCTGAAGGCCGCACGCCGCTTGACCAGCCAGTCCTTGAGGATCTCCATGCCGCCGACGTCGGAGAACTCCTCGCGGTGCTCGTAGTACTCGAGCAGACCACTCTTGCGAATGATCTGCTTCTTCTCCTCGAGGATCGTCTCGAGGTCGAACGTGTGCGTGCGGACCGCGCTCTTCGCGAACACGTTCTCCGCCTCGACGAGCGTCAGGCCGAGCGCACTCTCGACGACACGCTCCATGAAGCCCGGATCACTCTCGATCACCTGCTGGGTCGCCGCGGGCAGCGCGGGCAGAACCCTGCGCGCGGCCTCCTCGATCTCCATGCGCGTCGGCAGCTCCCAGTCGACCACCGCGGCGACGCTCTTCTCGAGCTCCGGCGGGATCTTCGTCACGGGCGACAGCACGATCAGGCTCTTCTTCGTCTTGCGCAGCTCGGTCGCCGCGTCGCGCAGGCGCCGGACAACGGCCGGCTCCTTGAGGAACGGATGGAAGTCGCGAAGGATGAACAACGCGCGCCCCTCGGCGCGGATCACGTGATCGATCGCCTTCATCGGGTCCTTGACGTCGCGCGTCCCCTGGCCGTTCGCGATCGTCTTGAAGCCCTCGGTGATCGACCACACCTCGAGCCTCATCTCGCGCTCGACACACATCTTGCGCAGCGCCTCCTCGATACGAGTCTCCTCGGGCGAGACGACCCAGATCAGCGAGTACCTCGCGCGGATCAGGTCTTCGATGTCGGCCTTGGTGCTTCGCTTGTGCTCGTTCATGTGCTCACTTGCCTTCGGCCAGATCGCGCAACCCGCGGAGCGCTCCCTTGGCAGTCTCGGCAGAATCGACCAGCGCATCGACAGCGTCGGTCACGGCCTGCATGGTCTCTTGGTCGGCCTTGAGGTTAGGCAGCTCGCCCTTCACCAGAACCATGTTGTTTCGCATCTCGGACAGGATGTCGTTGATCGCCTCGTAGACCTCGCCCGCCGCCTTCGCGATGGCGCCCGGGGAGACGGTCGAGCCGGCGGCCTCGATGACAGACTCGGCTTGCGCATCGGCGGACGCCTTTGCACGCGCAGCCTCGGCGCGCGCCTTCGCAGCGTCGGTCTTCGCGGCGTCGACCTCGGCCTGCAGCGCCTTTTGCGATCGCTCGGCAGCTGCCTGGTTGTCGAGCGCCTCCTTGAGCTTGCGCTCGGCGGCCTCGCGCTCGAGCTGGACTTCCTTCGGGTCGACGCCCGTCGCGGCGCCCTGCACCTTCTCGAGGTCGGCGACCTTGCGACGCAGCCGATCGAGCTCGCGCCGCGCATCATCTCCGCCGGTCGACGCCACATCGCGCGCCTTCGCCGAGTTGAGTGCTTCCTCGGCGGCCTTGTGACGCGCGACCTCCGCTTTGGCGAGCGCGTCCTGCGCGACGTTGCGCGCGCTCTCAGCGGCCAGCTTGCCGTGGACAGCCTCCTGGAGGTCGACCTCGACCTGCGCGAGCCGGCCCTCGAGCTTCGAGCGATCGCGCTCCGTGAGATCGTACTGCTCGTTCAACCGATCGCGATCCGCCTCGACCTGCTTGAGCGAGACGCGCGTGTCCTTGAGGTCGCTCTGCAGCTTCATCATGTGGTCGGGCTGGCCACCGCCACGACCCGAATCGGTCTGCGCCTCGACGAGCAGCCGGCCCATGCGCCGGTTCTCTTCTTCGAGCCCGTTGATCTGTGCCGCGGTCCGCGAGGCGTGCGTCGTCGCCTCGTCGCGCTCCGCCTTGAGCTTGCCCATCGCCTTCAGGTTGCGCTCCTTCTCGGCGCGCAGCTCCTTGATCACTTCTTCCTGAGAGATCAGGCCGACGCGACGCTCTTCGAGCATCCGCTCCTGCTCGTTGATCACCTCGCGGAGGTGCTCGATCTCGGTGAGCTGATCGTTGAGCTTCTTCCAGCCCTCGTCCTTCGTCCGCGACAGCTCCATGAGCTGGCGGTTGAGGTCCTCCATGTCCTCGCGGATCTTGCTGGTGTCCTCGACGGCACGCGCGGCCTGCCGCTCGCGCGCTGCCATGTTCTCGGCCATCTCGCCGACTTCGTTCCGGACCTTGGACAGTTCGTTGCGCGTCTGCTGCAGCTCGTCGCGAAGCTCGTCGGCGACGCGATCGTGCGCGGCGACCTGATCTTCGCGATCCTTGATCTGCGCTCGCAGCTCTTCGACGCGATCGCGCAGCGTCGCCGACTCGGCACGCACGCGCTTGCCGTCGGCGACCTCGCGCTCGTGCGCTGCCGACGCCTTCTCGAGATCGGCGCGCAGCTTCTTGATCTCGGTGTCAGCCTTGCTCGGATCGAACTCGAGACCGAGGTCGACCATGACCTTGTTCTCGGCCGCCTCGGCTGCATTGCGCGGTGGTGCCGCGGACTGCGCCGCGCCCGACGGACCGCCGCGACCGAACATGCTCGGATTCGCCGCCTCAGCCGCACCGGGCAGCCCCGGAGGACCGCCGTACGGAAGACCTGGCGCGCCGGCACCACCGCCACCGCCGGGCATCCCGGGAGGTCCACCATAGGGCAGAGCCGCGCCACCGCCCGGAGGTCCACCGCCGCCGGGCAGACCCGGAGGTCCGCCGTACGGCAAGGCCCCCGCGGAGGACGCGGACACGCCGCCACCGGGCATCGCCGGCGGGCCACCGTAGGCCGCTGGTGCCGCCCCGGGAACCGGTCCGCCGCTGACCACCGAGGGCGGACCACCACTGCTATAGCCACGCCCCGCACCGAACATGCTGCCGCCTGCGGCGGGACCGGAGCCAGGCATGCCGGGAGGTCCACCGTACGGCAGCGCCGGAGCACCGGGCTGCGAGCCACCCGCCGGCATCGCCGGCGCGCCGCTCGGACCGCTTGGATTGTAGGCGGTCGCACCGACGCCAGACACTGGTTGCGGCCCGCCGAAGCCACCCCCCTGCGGCTGCGGTGCGCCGAACATCCCGGGTGCACCGCCGGGCGACATCGGCGCCGCCCCCGGCCCCGGCATTCCACCGGCGAGCGGCGGCGCATCGTTGCGCTCGAGCACCATCGTGCCGCCCTTCTTCTGCGGAGGCGCGGCGGCTTGGGGGAGAGCTTGCGGAACGACGTTGACGCCACCCTCATCGATGAACCGGATCATCAGCGAGCCGCACTGGATCACGTCCGCGTGACCGACTGCCTGCTTCTGGATCCGAACGTTGTTGAGGTGCGTGCCGTTCGCGCTACCCAGATCCTCGACGACGAATCGACCGCCTTCCATGCGAATCTGCGAGTGACGGCGGGAGACCATACCGTCATCGGTCCGGATGGCACACTCGAGGCCACGGCCGACGTAGACGGTCTCGGTTGGTGACAGCTCGACCGTCCCCTCGCGGCCCTGGCTGTCCCGAAACAGGAGGCGTGCCATTAGGAACTCGAATGGTACCGGGGGCCCGGGTCGCGCGCTAGTGGACGAGCCGCTCGACGAGAATCAGTCGCGTTTGAAGACCGCTTCGGTATTTCCGACCCGGATGATGTCCCCGGGGTCGAGAGACTTCTTCGGGACCTTGTGGCCGTTGACGTAGACCCCATTTGTCGAGCCGAGATCGGCAAGCTCGTACCCCCCGTCGACCTTGCGGATCGCGGCATGCTTGCGGGAGACCGCCGGGTCGGCGAGGACGACGGTCGCACCCGCCACCGACCCGATCGTCGTGACCTCCTCGCCGAGCTGGAGGGTCTGGTTCGCCATCGGCCCCAGGATGAAGTCGAGTCGCGCGCCCGGCGCCCAGCCGCAGAACAGGCACTTGACCCAGACGGGCAGCATCACGCGCTTGCACCCGCCGCAGACCTTCTCGCCCATCGGCGTCGAGTTTTTCTTCGCGACAAGCAAGAGGATCACGAGGAGGAGCACGGCCCCGCCAACGATGATCCCGATCAGCCCACCCGTTTCCACGATGTGTCGTCTAGTTGATCGACTTGAACTTGAAGTTCGTCTTGCCGAGCGTGATCACGTCGTTGTCGACGAGATCGTGCTTGGAGACCTTGCGATCGTTGACGTAGGACCCGTTGGTCGATCCACCGTCGATCAGCGTGAACCCCGCGGGCGAGGCGTTGATCTGACAGTGCTCGGTGCTCATGAAGCCGTCGTTGACCACGATGTCCGACGGCGGCGCGGTTCCGATCTTGGTCCCGCCCGAGCGACACCGGAACGTCTTGTACGCGTCCTGGCCGTTGAGCGGCACGAGCCAGCCGACGACTGGAAAGCCGTCCTGATCGCCACCGACGCCAATCATCACCGTCTTCATCGGACCCGCCGGCTTCGGTGGACCCACTGGTGCCGGCGCCATTGGCATCGGCATTGGCATCGGCTCTTCCTTCTTCCGGCCGAGCACCTTGGCCAGGATGATGATGAGTAGCAGGCCGCCGACCGCGACGAGGATGATCCACCACGGGAAGCTGCCCTTCTTGGAGGGTCCCCAGATCGGCGACAGCGTGAGGGTCACCGGCTCGGTCTCGTCCTTGTCGATCTTGACCATGAGGTCGTGCGGCTTGCCGTCCCATGGCAAGCCGATCTTGTTCTTCGGGTCGTAGCCGGGGAACGTCATGTAGACGCGATCGTCCATGCGCGAGATGATCGCGGTGATCGCGGTCGCGATGCCCTCGGCGTTATCCACCGTCGTGGCATTCGGAATCATCGTCGTCACGATGTTGCCCGGCTCGGACAGCTGCCCCTTGTAGATGATCGCGAACGTCTGGATCTTGTCGGCAGCAGCCTGCTTCTTGAGATTGAGGAGCTGGCCCTTGGCAGCCTCGGGGTTGGTGTCATTGCCGTCGCAGACGACGACGAGCGCCTTGCGCGCCGTGGTCACGTTGTGGAGCTCCGCGAGCGCGAGGTTGATACCCTCGACCATCGCGGTGCCGAACTTCTTGTTGTAGTCCTTCTGTGTTCCGAGGGCCTCGGAGTTGATGGCCGCGAGCGGCCCCATCGGGACCTTCACCTCGGCCTTGTCGCCGTAGGAGATCAAAACGCCCTTCGAGCCCGCCGGACCCGCCTTCGCCCACGGCACCGTCTGGAGCGCGGTCTTGAGGTTCTTCAGAATGCCGAGGTAGCGCGCCGGGCTCTCCTCTGGCTCGTAGTCATCGTTGCCGATCCAGACTTCCTGGCCGTTGAACACGAACGCGACGGCGATGGTCTCGCCGCCGGACGTGTACTCCCGCAGGTTCGTCGCCTTGATGACGTACGGAACCTTGGCTCCGGGCTCGACGAGCGTGAACTTGTCGATCGGAACCTTCGCGGCGCCAACGATCGTCGCTTCGATCTGGGGCGCAGCCTTCTTGTCCTTCGCCGTGCCATCGGGCTCCTTCACGGTGAGGAACACCTCGACGCCCTCGGCAAGAACGGGGGTCGGGATCAGCGTCGTGAGCGCGGCGATCGCGACGAGCTTGGCGCGCATCGTGGGTTTGCTCATAGGGCCTTGAACTTCAGCATGGCGCTGCCGAACTTCACGAAGTCGTTGTCGACGAGCTCGTGGCGATCGATACGCTTGTTGTTGACGTACGTCCCGTTGGTCGAGCCCGCGTCGCGTAGGACCCACATGCCGTGCTCCGCCTTGATCTCGGCGTGGTTGCTCGACATGAACTTGTCCTGGAGGATCACCGTGCACTTCGGATCGGTGCCGATGGTGGTCACGGGCGCGAGCGTGAACAGCTCGCCTTTCTGGGGCCCCTGAAGAGGAACGAGCCAGCCGAGGAGCTGCATGCTGCCCGGACCACCCTGCGCGTCGAGCACGAACGCCTGCGTCTTCAGCGCCTGCTTCGCCGGAGCCGCGATGACCTGCTGCGCGATCTGAGCGCAGTACGGACACGCGTCCCACGACTTGTCGAGCTGCTGCTCGCACTGCGTGCAGAACTTCTTCTTGAAGATCCACCAGCCCTTGATCCGGATCGGCGGATTCGGATTGGGAACTCCTGGCGGAGGCGCCCCCGGCATACCGGGCGGTCCTGGCATCCCTGGCTGCTGTCCCTGCTGCATCTGCGCTCCCTGTTGCGGCTGCTGACCCTGCATCTGCTGCTGACCCGGCGGAATTGGCTGACCCTGTGGATCGACGGGCTGACCTTGGTCATTCACCGCCTGCCCGTGGGCGTTCAGCTTCTGATTGAACTGGTTGACCTGGCCCGCGAAGTTCTTGCCGCGGTTCTTCAGCGCCTTGGCGCGATTGATGTCGACCTTGATGTTGCCGTGGATGTTCTTGACGCCAATGAACTTGTTGTACGCCATGCGAAATGGCGCGAACACGAAGTCGAGATATTTGAGGAACACGGCTTCATTCCCTCGCGGATGCGGTAGCGCTCCCCGAGCGCAGGCAGAAGTTTAGCACGCGGCGTGGCCGCTATCGCTAGCGGCTCGCGTTCGTCCCCAATTCCCCCCTGCCCGGCGGGATCCGACTACTTGGGCTGATAGACCCAGATGTGGAACATGTTGATGTCGCGACCGGCGGTGACCGACTGCTGGCGGATCAGGAGCGTCTCCGCGGTGACGGCCTCAGCCGGGATCATCGCCGGCCAGTTGCGCCAGCGATGGACGCGATCGGTACCGACACACGACACGATGGCGACCTTCTTGCCGTTGACGCTCATCTCCAGCTCGTAGTCGCCGTAGACGTAGTCCATGCGGCGCAGAACCACGACGGGACGGCCGAGCGTGATGTTGTGCAGCTTGAACTCGGAGAAGCCGTCGACGTGGGCGCGGCCCGTATCCTCGACGGTCGTGCCGTCCGGGTACTTGAGCTTCTGGCGTGACCGGTAGGAGTCCTTCGCCTCCTTGATCGTGAAGATGTGC
>JANOPP010000106.1:0-2571 GCA_031421915.1 Myxococcales bacterium
GCGACCGAGAACCCGGCGCGCTTGCCGACGATGATGAACACGATCAACACGGCGACCGCGGTGATCAGGTCGATCATGATCCTGGGCAGCGTGAAGCCGACGCGCGGCAGCAAGATCCGGAACGCGGCGGTCATCCCGAGCGAGACGAACGCGAGGAGCTCGAACGCGAGGCCGACGGTCTCGGCGATCGACGGGTCGTAGTTGTTGGCGTTCTGACCGGCCGCGACGACCACGGAGATCAGGTGCCCGGCGACGAGCGTCTTGGCCGCGCGTAGGTGATAGACCTCGACACGCTTCTCGCGGCGGATCAACCACGCGACGATGACGTACGCGAGAACGAGGAACGCGGTGCGCGAGTCCCACAGCTGCTCGATCAGAGCGGTCGGAAACCTCACGGCGCGACTCTAGCGTATCTCCGGCTCGCGTCCGGATCCCCGCTGGCTCAGTCGGTCGCTTCGTGCGGGTGACCGGGGCGATACCAGTCGAAGTCGTTCGGCCGGCGGAACCCGAGCAACGAGAAGCTGATGCTGACGTCGAGGGACGTCACGCGATGCCACCACCCGGCAGGAATGAACAGCGCATCCCCGGGACCGACGACGACTCGCTGGATCAGCATCGACTGCAGGGCAGGGTGGCTCGCGGCGTCACCTCGATCGAGATCGATCGGGCTGTAGAATCCGTCCACCGGGTCGAGCAGCAGCGCGGTCTCCTGCGGCGACACCAGCTCGATCTGCTTCCGACCGTGGAGCTGGCAGAACAGGATGTTCGTCGTGTCGTGGTGGAGCGGTGTGATCGTCCCTGCGGGTCCGATCCACAGCGACGTCGCGGACGCGCGCACGGGTTCGAACAGCGCCGGCGGTGGGCGGACATCGGCGAGGAGCTTCTTGAACGCAGGGCGCTTCATGGTGTTGTTGTTCGACACCATGTAGAGATCGTTGCTCTTCCCTGCGGAGAGCACCTGCTCGATGAACGCTGGCATCCGCATGCGTCGGCGGTGCGCCTGGAAGTTCCTGTCGTAGAACGGGTCGGCCTCGCGGCCCGTCGTCACCTCGATCGTCTCGCGAGCGAACGTCCTTGCAAAGAATGCGGGAGTCCACTTCCCGAGCGCCGGCCACGTCGCGGTCGCGTCGACGAGCACGACGGGGCGATGCCCGGCCCAGTACGTCCGGAAGAACTCCTCGGCGCTCGGCGTCGTTCTGCGCTCGACCGAGGTCGGATCAGGAGCATGGCGGTGGTGGGCCCGTCCGATCGCGGCGACGAGCTCGAGGCGACGCGCGTGATCCGCGAGCCGTGCACACACGGGCAACAGTGGCGACGCGGCGATCGCACGGATCTCCCTGCGTGCGCGCGCCTTCGGCATCTGGCTGGCGAGCTGCTGCTCGAGCACGGCCGGCTCGATCCCGGCGAGCAGATTCTCGACCACCCACGCACGATGCTCGAGCGACAGCTCCACGCCGTGAGCGCTCGTGTTGCTGCGTCGCGCGGGCACCCCACGAGCACGCCGGGTCACCATGGGTGCGGGCTAGCGCCTCTTGCGATCGAACGGCCCGACGAGCGGAGGCGGTGACGCCGGGAACTCACCACCGGCATCGGGCGAGACTTTGTTGCTGTCGGGGCGCACGGGCGGAACCTTCCGAACCTGCGGCGCTTGCGGGATCATCGGCGGCGGCGATCGGACCTGTGGCGGACGGACCTGCGGCGGACGAACCTGTGGTGGCGGCTGCGGCGCGACCTGCGGAGGCCGCTGAGGTGGTGGCGGCGCCTGCGGCGCGATCTGCGGCGGCTGCTGGGGCGCGAGCTTCGGCACCTGGTCCGGCGGGAGATCGTCCGGCGGTGCGACCTGTGGTGGAACCGGACCTTTGTCGGATGCATCGGGCGGCGGCACCGCGAACTGATCGCCGGGATCCGGTGCGACCTGCGGCGGCTGATCACGCTGCGGCGGGATCTCCGGCGGCGGACCGTGCGGGCGTTTCGCGGGACCGCACGCCAACAGCGTCGCGGCCAGCGCGGCGCCGACGCGCGTGACCAGCGCAGGTCCCGAGGGCAACGGCGTCGGGGTGGTCGTCCTGGGGAGTCGCCGCTTCGTCATCGATTCGACCGTATCACTTCGGCTTGGTCTGGGTGGCGAGGCGCTTCGTCATGCCGTCCGTGCCGAGGTACGTCCAGATCAGTGCGGTCACCGCGCCGTCATGGGCGCGGCACTTCGCGCGCGACGTGAGCTTCGCGAACGGCGTCGATGGCTTCTTGTTGTGGTCCACGAGCGCGAGCTCGCCCTTCTCGACGTTCTCGACGATCGTGTAGCGATCGGCGTCGAACGCGGCCTTGGTCGCATCGTCATCGCGCTTTACGTCGACGATGTACGTGTTGCCGGCATCGCGCGTCACGCTGACTTTGGTCTGATCGAACGCAGCCTTGGACGCGAACACCGGGCGCGGGTCATCGCGGAGCTTGTGGGCGATCTTCTCGCCGGTCGCGCCGCGGGCGTCCCACGCGCGGAGGTCGGCGGCACCCTGGACGTACAGCTTGGTCGCGCCGTCGAGCGACTCGATCCCGACCTTGTGCTGGACCATC
>JANOPP010000107.1:0-20411 GCA_031421915.1 Myxococcales bacterium
CGTCGTCACCGCGTGCTCGGCGTCTGCCAGGCAGGACTCCACCGAGCCGACGCCGACGCCGACGCCGACGCCGACGCCCACGCCCGACGAGCCGGGGACGCCGCCTCCTGCCGGCACTCCGAGCGGTACGCCGCCGTCGACGGCCATCCAGCCGCCCCCAACTCCGAGCCGGCCGCCGCCGGTGTGCCCGAGCCTGCAGATCAAGGCCCCCGATGCGGTCACCGCCGGCCAGTCCGGCCGCATCACGCTGGTCGTCACCGACCCGGGCGGCGTGCGGACCTACAACTGGACGGTCAGCGCGGGTAGCATCGAGAGCGGGCAGGGAACGACCACGATCTCGGTCGGGACTCGAGGCCTCGGCGGTGGCTCGGTCACCGCGACCGTCGAGCTCGGCGGCCTGCCGATCGAGTGCACCACGCGGACCGCGAGCGCGACGTTTCTCGTCGGAGCGTAGTAGCCTCGCGGGATGTGGATGCGCGCGCTCCTCGGCATCGCGATCGTCGCGATCATCGCCGGGGGTGCGCTCGCCGGCAGGCGCGACTGGACGGGGAGCTCGACCTGCGGCACGTGTCATCCGCGCGAGCTCGCGTCGTGGCAGGCGACCCGTCACGCGATGACGCGCGATCGGTTCCCGGCGAAACCCGAGGCGCGCTGCCTCGCCTGTCACGCGACCGGTGAGGCACCGGCGGGGCCGGCGATCGCCGTCGAGATCGGCTGCGAGGCCTGCCACGGGGCCGGCGCCGCCTACGCCGAGGACGACATCATGCGCAACGGTACCGTCTCCCGCGCCCTCGGTCTGACGGACCTCTCCACGCCGAAGGCGCGCGCGGCCGTCTGTAGCCAGTGCCATTCGCGGCAAACGCGGGGTACGGTCTTCGACCCCAGTGTGCCCGTGCATCCTCCCGTGAAATCGATCGCACCATGAGTCGAGGTCGTCCCCGTCCCCCATCCACGTTCGTGATCTCCGCGGCTGCGCCGTCGGACTTCCCGAAGCCCACGCTTCCGGAGATCGCGGTCGTCGGTCGATCGAACGTCGGCAAGTCGAGCCTGATCAACGCGCTCACCGGGCACGACGGCCTCGCGCGCACGTCGCGCACGCCAGGTCGCACGCGCCTGATCAACTGGTTCGAGATCCAGGCGCAGCCGACGTTCCTCCTCGTCGATCTCCCGGGCTACGGCTACGCGGCCGTCGACTCGAAGACCCGCGCGAGCTGGAAGCCGCTGATCGAGACCTATCTGTCGAGCCGCCCGACGCTCGCCGGTGTGTTGCTGCTGATCGATATCCGGCGTGGCGCGGAGGACGAGGAGCTCGACTTCGTACCGTGGCTCGCAGAGCGGTCGACGCCGATCGTCGTCGCGTTGACCAAGGGCGACAAGCTGGCCAAGAACAAGCGGATGCTGGAGATCAAGCGCCAGCGCAAGACGCTCGGCCTGACCCGTGATCCCTACGCGGTCTCGACCCTCGACGGCGAGGGCATCGATTCGGTGTGGCGCGCCGTGCTGTCGCTGCTGCTTCCGAAGTGATGGTGATCGAACCGGCCAGGGCGGCAGACCTCGACGCGATCCACGAGATCGAGCGTCATTCGTTCAAGATCTCGTGGCCGCGCGAGACGTTCGAGGCCGAGCTCGCGCGCGAGTGGGCGCGCGTCGACGTGATCCGGGCGCCCGCGGTGGTCGGGTTCTGCAACTACTGGCTGATCGCCCCCGACCACAATCGCGTGGGCGGCGAGGTCCACATCCTGTCGATCGCGACCCATCCGGATCGCCGCCGCACGGGGATCGGGGCCACGCTCCTCGCCCACGCACTCGACACCGCTCGCGCGATCGGAGCGACGCTCGCGACGCTCGAGGTCCGCCGCGGCAACCAGCCCGCGATCGCACTGTACGAGCGCGCAGGCTTTCGCACGGTGCACGTCCGCCCGCGCTACTACCAGGACGACGGCGCGGACGCGCTCGTGATGCTCGCGGAGCTCACGGCTCCGTGACGATGCCGCCGCTGACCGGAACCGTGTCGTTGATCTCCGAGCGGGTGCCGAAGTAGATCGCGGTGGTCGCCGCACCGGCGACGAGCAAACCGGCGCCGGCGAGCACGTACCACCGGCCGTACCAGGCGCCGCCACTGCCGCGCTTGGACAGCTCGGCCTCGACCTTGACCTCGCCGTCCGGTGGCAGCGCGACCTTGGTCGTGAACGGCACGTAGCCTGACTTCTCGACGCGGATCTCGTAGGTCGCGGGGGCAGGGAGCTTGAGCGCCTGGATCGGCGTGAGGCCGCGCGACGTTCCGCCGACGGTGACTGCGGCACCCGCGAGGTTCGCGACGATATCGATCACGCCGTATCGCACGAAGTCACCAGGCGCGAGCAGGCGCGCGAGGTAGCCGTTGATCTGATCATCCGACGGTGGTGCGCCCGCCGCGAGGGAGTCGGCGATCCGGGTGACGGCCTCGCCACGGGCGACCTCGATACGCTGGATCGTGAGGATCACGTCGCCGAGCTCACTGATGCCGATCAGCATGACGTCTTCGACGCCGACCTTCTTGCCGATCGCTGCGATGCAGCTCGCATCGCCCGAGCACTTCGCGATCGCCTGATCGAGCTGATCGCCGTAGACGGTGCGCGTCTGATCCGGATCGAGCAGCTGCAGCGATGTCAGCTTGCCCATCGTGCTGACCACGCGCTGGGCAATCCCGGAGAGCGCCGACGAGCCCGAGCGGTACTCGAGCACGCACACCTTGCGCTTCGGATTGGGATCGGCGTGCGCGACGTGCGCGTACGCGACGAGCAGGACGAGCGCGACGACGAACCTCATCGGGCTCCGAACAGTCCGCCGACCGACGTTGGCAGGTAGTTCGGCGGAAATGCGGACTGCTCGCCGAGCGGCGGCTGATCACACTCCCAGTCCGTGAACACGTCGGCCGGTCCGCCGCCGGGCGGCGTCAGTTGACAGCTGGTGCGCACGCGCTGCGCGACCGAGCTGCTCGCCATGTCGAGCAGGAGCCAGTCGGACGTGGTCACGTCGAGGCACGGCAGGATCACCTGGAGTCCCGTCGGGTCGTACTCCTCGATGTAGTAGCGGCTCTTCGTCACGAGACCGACGTACTGGCCACCTGGGAGCGTGACCAGATCGACGGGCACCGCACCGAGTGACTTGAGCACCTGCGCGTGCTGCATGGCTGGATCGTCCTGATCGATGATCGTCTCGCGGCGATCCGGAACCTCGAGGACGATCGGTGCCCCGCCGTCGAGCGGGATCGACTGCATGATGATCGCGGCGCCGTCGATCACGAACGACAGGCGGTTCCCAGAAGGCTGCGGGCACGTCACCGGCATGATCGGAGTGCACGTGATGTTCATCGTGTTGCTCACGCACTGTGGCCGTGATTCGCGGGTGCCCGCGGCCCACACGCGATCACCGGCAACCGTCAGGACGGCGGCGCGCGAGAGGGGAGCGACATCCGTCACCGTCAGGCCACCACCTTCGATGACTCCCTCGACGCGGGAGACCTTGCCGGCGCACGGCAGCGTCGCGTACAGGCGCGGGACATCGGGCGCCGCGGCGATGTCCGAGATCGCCACGCCGAGAGGCTGGGGTGTCGCCGCGAGTGGATTGTCGACGTCGATCGCGACCACCGACGACGTCCCGGTGCAGGTCGCGAGGACCCCCGGCTTCTCGGGCGGGAGCACTCGACCGACGAGACCGTACGCGATCATGCCGCCGCCGCCCGCTGCGCCCACCGTGATCCGGTCGACGGCTCCGACGGAGACGTTCTGCACGGCGCTCGAATCGAGATCGACGATCGCGATGCCCGTCGCATGTGCGATCGCGAGCTTGCTGGTTCCTGGGACGGCGGCCGCGTCGCGCACGCCGGTCGGAATGTTGATCGAGCCCGTGACCATGTTGGACTTGGTCAGGACGATGTCGACCTTGTCGCTGGAGACAACCGCCAGTCGATCACCGCCGACGGAGATCGTGAACAGAGGTGCAAGGACCCCGCCGAGCTTGCCCTGGAACTTCGGATCGCGCGGATCGAGCGTCGGATCGAACGAGTACAGCGCGGAGCTGCTCGCCGCGTAGACGAACGGCCGCCGCACCGGGATCGAGATCGACGTTGCCTGGTCGCCGACGATGTCGATGGTCTGGCTCGCTTCGCCGACGCCCACGATCCGGTTGGACACGTCGCGCAGGACGATGCCGATCTGGACGTCATCGCCGACCGGAAACTCGCCTGCCTCGAACTGGCCGCCAGAGCCGATCGAGCTCGTGGTCGAGATCGGTGACTCTCCAGGCGCCGTCGCCGTGACCGTCACGTTGGTCATGCCTGCAGGGCGCAGGTCGGGCATCGTCGGCAACGCGAGGGACAGCTCCAGAGAGCCTGATCCCCCACCATTGCAGCCCAGCAGGCATCCCACGAGAGCAAGCGATCTCATCGACTGACGTGGGTCACGCTATCAGACCCCTGCATCGACCTACAACCACATAGATCACAATGACTTCTGCGGATCGCTTGGTGAGAACACGTCCTCGTTGTACTAACCGCGCGGCGGGTTAGGATTGCTGGCGTTGCAAGCGGGTACCGACAAGGGTGGAACGACCGGACCGACGGCCCGGCAGGACCCGAGCCTGCCGCAGGTGTTCGGCCGGTATCTGCTCGTCCAGCGGCTCTCGCGCGGCGGCATGGGGGAAATCTTCCTCGCCAAGCACGGCCTCGCCGGGTTCGAGAAGCTCGCGGTGATCAAGAAGGTCCTGCCGCACCTCGCGGCGGATGCTCAGTTCATCTCCCGCTTCGTCGACGAGGCGCAGGTCGCGATCAAGCTGCAACACGTCAACGTCGCGCAGGTGTTCGAGGTCGGCCGCGTCGCGGACGAGTATTTCCTCGCGCTCGAGTACGTCGAGGGCCGCGACCTTCGCCGCACACTCGCGCTCCTCGGTCATCGCAAGCAGCGCATGCCGATCGACCTCGCGCTGTTCATCGGCCGCGAGCTCGCGAACGGCCTCGCGTACGCGCACCGCCGCACCACGTCCGACGGTGCGGCGATGAACCTCGTGCACTGCGATATCTCGCCGCCCAACGTTCTCGTGTCGTTCGAGGGCGAGACCAAGGTCATCGACTTCGGGATCGCGAAGAGCGCGATGCGCGGCACCGCGACCGACCCCAAGATGGGGTTCGGCAAGTTCGGCTACATGGCGCCCGAGCAGCTGATCCGCGGTGGTGTCGTCGATCACCGCACCGATATCTACGCGGCCGGCGTCGTGCTGTACGAGCTGCTCACCGGACAGCGGCTCTACGAGGCGGGCCCTGAACCCGACTACCGTGCGCTCGCCAAGAAGGTCGCGAAGGGCGAGCACACGATGCCGTCCGAGGTCGCGGCCGAGCTCGCGCTGTACGACGATCTCGTCGCGACCGCGCTGCGCCCCAAGGCCGAGGATCGCTACCAGACCGCGGCCGAGTTCCGCGACGCGATCCAGCAGGCCCTGGTCGCCATCAACCCGACGATCTCGACGGACGCGCTCGGCGCCTACATGCGCGACCTGTTCGCGGACGAGATGTCGGCGCAGAAGGAGATGCAGGATCGCGTCGCGAAGACGCACCTCTCCGACTTCCAGGAGCAGTTCCACACCCAGACCATCTCGACCGTCTCGTTCGCGCTCGCGCAGCTCCCGCTGCAGGCGCCGCCCGACGGTGCTCCGGTTCCCGCGCGCCCGCGCAAGACCGGCGCATCACGAGCGAACGGGAAGTCTTCGTCATCGGTCCCGTCGGTGTCGGCGACCTCGTCGCTGATCGACGACCTCGCGCTGGCGGACGGCACCGGCACCTCGGTGCGCGAGCAGCTGCCCGAGAAGTCGAACACGAAGCTCTACGTGCTAGGCGCGTTCGCCGCCGCTGCGGTCGCCGCGGTGATCATCTTCGCGGTGACGCGCACGCAGGAGACGACGGCGAAGCCCGCCCCGGCCGTCGCCGACACCAAGCAGATCACGTTCGAGCCGATCGAGCAGCCGGCGACGCCGCCACCACCGGCCAAGGTCGTCGACGCGGGCTCTGGCGAGGGCTCGGCGGCGGTCGCTGTCGTCGAGGTCAAGGTCCCGGCCAAGCCACACAAGGACCCGCGCAAGGGCACCAAGGACAAGGATCCGAAGACCGTGGTCAAGCCCGAGGGGCTGACGCGCGAGGCCGTCGGCGCCAAGTTCAGCGCGACCTCACGCCAGTACGAGACGTACAAGGCCCAGAACGGCATGCGCCTCGATCGCGAGTGGAACGAGCTCGCCACGTTCGTGCAGTTCAAGCTGAACGCCGAGAACCTCGACGACGCCGTGCGTCGCATCGATGGGTTCCGCTCGAAGATGAAGGAGTAGTTTTCCGCCGCGCGAAACGCGCTGGAAACAAACTCTGCGCTAACGATCTCTCATGAAGAAGGTCGAGGCGATCATCAAGCCGTTCAAGCTCGACGAGGTGAAGGAACGCCTCGCCGAGATCGGAGTGCACGGCATGACGGTCACGGAGGTGAAGGGGTTCGGGCGGACCGGCGGCAAGAAGGAGGTCTACCGGGGCTCGGCCTACGTCGTCGACTTCGTGCCCAAGGTGAAGGTCGAGATCATCGTTCCGGACGAGAGCGTGCAGCAGGTGGTCACCGTGATCACGGAGGCGGCGCGCACCGGCAAGATCGGCGACGGCAAGATCTTCATCACGCCTGTCGACGAGGTCATTCGCATCCGCACCGGCGAGACCGGTGAGGACGCGATCTGATGACGGCGAGCAACCTCGACGACTACGTGAAGAAGCACCACGCAAAGATGATCGACGCCAAGTTCGTCGACTTCCTCGGCCAGTGGAAGCACCTGACGTACCCGATCGAGCGCCTGCAGGAGTTTCTCGACGATGGCTTCGGGTTCGACGGCAGCTCGGTCGCGGGATGGCGCGCGATCAACTCGTCCGACATGCTGATGAAGCCGGATCCGACAACGGCGATCATGGATCCGTTTCTCGAGGTCCCGACGCTGTCGATCCTGTGCGACGTGATCGATCCGATCACGCACGAGAGCTATCAGCGGTGCCCGCGCAGCCTCGCCAAGCGCGCGGTCAGCTACCTCAACTCGACCGGCATCGCCGACACGGCGTACTTCGGCCCGGAGGCCGAGTTCTTCATCTTCGATTCGATCCGCTACTCGGAGGAGCCGAACCACTCGTTCTTCGAGATCGACTCCGACGAGGCAGGCTGGAACAACAAGCGCGTCGAGGGCGGTGGCAACAAGGGATTCAAGCTGCCCGTGAAGGGCGGTTACTGCGTCGCCAATCCGATGGACCAGCTCACGGATCTACGCACGCAGATGGTCATGAGGATGCAGGACGTCGGCATCGTGATCGAGACGCACCATCACGAGGTCGCCACCGCCGGTCAGGCGGAGATCGACATGAAGTACGACACGCTCGTGAAGATGGCGGACCAGGTGCTCTGGTACAAGCACATCGTCAAGAACGTCGCGCGGCAGCACGGCAAGACGGCGACGTTCATGCCCAAGCCGCTGTTCGGTGACAACGGCAGCGGCATGCACACGCATCAGTCGCTGTGGAAGGGCGGAAAGCCGCTGTTCGCCGGCGACTCCTATGCGGGCATGAGCGAGCTGGCGCTCTGGTACATCGGCGGCCTGTTGAAGCACGCGGGCGCGATCTGCGCGTTCGCGAATCCAACCACGAACAGCTATCGCCGCCTGGTCCCGGGCTACGAGGCACCGGTCAACCTTGCGTACTCGGCACGCAACCGCTCGGCATCGATCCGGATCCCGATGTACTCGGCGTCGCCCAAGGCGAAGCGGCTCGAGCTGCGCTCGCCGGACCCGTCGTGCAATCCGTACCTCGCGTTCGCCGCGATGATGATGGCCGGCCTCGACGGGATCGAGAACCGGATCCATCCGGGTGACCCGCTCGACAAGGACATCTACTCGCTGTCGCCCGAGGAGCTTGCAGAGGTCCCGACGGTGCCGGGATCGCTCGATGCGAGCCTCGACGCCCTCCACCAGGATCGCGCCTTCCTGATGAAGGGAGATGTATTCTCGAACGACCTGATCGACGCCTGGATCGGGTACAAGCGCGAGGCCGAGGCGGACCATGTACGCCTCAGGCCGGTACCCGCCGAGTTCCAGCTCTACTACGACTGCTAGCCGCTTGCTCCCGCGCTTGTAACTCGGCGGTCCCCCTGGCAGAATTGGGGTTATTCAGGGTCCAGTTCGCGATGGCAGCACACGTCGTGCAAGACCAGGTGCCGCCTACTCAGCCCTGGTAGGGACGGTTGCGTCCCGTGAGCTACCGAGTGCCCTGCGCTCGCTGGCGTATCGCGCGTTTGCGCGTGCGGTGGGTGCGAACCTGGGCGAGACCGAGCTCGCGCTCGGCGAGTACGCATCGCTCGGCGACTTCTTCGCACGTAAACTGCGCGACGGCGCACGCGTCGTCGATGGCGCTCCTGATGCGATCGTCTCCCCCTGTGACGGCG
The DNA here is from genome assembly GCA_031421915.1 of Myxococcales bacterium. GTDB lineage: Bacteria > Myxococcota_A > Polyangia > Haliangiales > Haliangiaceae > JABFXX01. The sequence continues at coordinate 8,484 of JANOPP010000107.1, forward strand.
TCCTTGCGGCGCGTGGCACGGCGGTCGACGGCGCCATGGTCCAGGCCAAGGGCCGGAACTACAGCCTCGCGGATCTCGTCGCCGACGACGCGCTCGCGGCGACGCTGACAGGCGGGGCGTACGCGACGATCTACCTGTCGCCGCGCGACTATCACCGCGTTCACACGCCTCTCGCCGGTCGCATCACTCGCTACGACTACATCCCCGGAACCCTGTGGCCCGTGAACCGCTGGGCAACGCACCGCCGCGAAGGCCTCCTGGTCCGCAACGAGCGCGTCGTGATTCACCTGAATGCCGACGGCATCGGCGACGTCGCAGTGGTCATGGTCGGCGCCGCCGGCGTCGGCAACATTCGGCTCTCGCACGCGCCGGACAGCTCGGAGCTCTGCCGCGGTGGACAGCGCCACTCGATCGAGCGTGACGATCGCGTCGAGCGCGGTGACGAGCTCGGCGCATTTCGCCTCGGGTCGACGGTGGTGCTCGTGTTCCCGCCAGGCAAGGCCACGCTCGTTGGCGAGGTCGGTCAGGCGCTGCGGTTCGGCGAGCGGATCGGGGGACTCGCGTGACCAAGCGCGACGACGAATCCGGCGCCCACTCGACCACCGACCTGGAGGCTGGCATGACGACGGCCGAGCGCCGTCGTCGTCGCCGTCGTGGCGGTGGGCTGCGCGTTCCGTCGGACAACGTGCCGCGCCGCACCACCACACCGCCCGTGGTCGCGCCGGTTCCCGAGGATCCGTCCCTCGCGATGTCGATCGCGTACAGCTTCACCAGCGATGCGTCCGAGCCGGTGCCGCGCGTCGCCAGTGACGTGCCCAGCTTCGCCGATCCCGCGGCGCCCGAGGCGATGTCGACGGTGATCGATCCGCCGAGCAGCCCCGTCGAGCATCAGGACTTCGAGATGAAGACGCGCGAGATGAGCGCCGTCGATCTCGACGCACTCGGTCTGGCCGAAACGTCGGGCCACTCCATGCCGGCATCTCAACCGGCCCCGTCGCCGGGGATGATGGACGCGTCGGAGCTGCAGGCGCGGATCCGCGGACAGGCGAGACCGTCGCGCGCCGCGACCGATCCGACGCTCGACCAGAACACGCTCGAGCACACGCAGCCGCCGGGACCGCCGCCGACGGCACCCGCCCACGCGCCCGCACCGGCGCCGACGGTGAAGAGCACGCAGCCGATGCACACGCTGCGCGCGCCGACGGAGCCGACCGTCGGCGAGCCCGAGATGCGCCAGATGCGCGCCGCGACCGATCCAGGCTCGCAGCAGCAGGCGCCCACACCCGCACCTGCGCCGCGCGAACGGCTGCGCACGATGGCGCTCTCCGACGAGGATCTGATGGAGGTGCGCGAGGCTGCCGCGCGCGCACTCACGAACGATCCGATGCAGCCGCCGGCACCATTGCGCCCCGCGATGTCACCGCTCACCCGGCCGCTGTCGTCGAGCTCGACGCAGCCGCTGACCGCACTCGACGTCGAGATCGAGGACAAGCCGGAACCGATCTCGGTCTCGGACATCGACATCAACGAGCTCGCGGATCGCGCCGAGAGCTCGGGCGAGTTCGACGTCGATATCGACGAGCAAGAGCCGCTCAAGGCCGTTCCGCAGGTCGCGTCGGTCACGCCGCCGCCGCCGTCTCCGTCGCCCGAGCGGCGCTCGCGTCCGCCGTCCGTGCCGCCACCGGAGCCGCGCACACCCTCGACAAATCCGCCGCCGATGGGGCAGCCGTCGAGCGGCGCCCACGCGTCGCCGCCGCCACCACCGCTCGCTGCCACGCAGCACAAGGCTCCGCCGGCGCCGCCGCCGAAGGCCAAGGCAGCTGTCGCAGCTGTCGCCCCTGTCGCGTCCAAGGCCGAGGGCAAGGCGCCTCGCGGCAAGCCGTGGTTCGTCGATCTGTTCGACGAGGACTACCTGCGGACGCTGCCGTTCCTCACGCCGCAGGCCACGCAATCCGAGGCCGAGTTCGTGATCGACGCGATGGGCCTGCAGCCCGGCGCGCAGGTGCTCGACGTCGGCTGTGGGTACGGTCGCCACGCGATGGAGCTCGCGGCACGTGGCTTCCACGTCGTCGGCCTCGATCTCTCGACGCCGCTGCTCGTGCGCGGCGGTGAAGAGGCGATGCGCCGTGGCCTCGAGATCAACTTCGTGCGCGGCGACATGCGCGAGCTCGACTTCGACGCGCAGTTCGACGCCGCGTACTGCATGTTCTCGACGTTCGGCTACTTCGACGACGAGACGAACAAGAAGACGGTCACGAACATCGCGCGCGCGCTCAAGCCGGGCGGCCGGATGATGCTCGAGATCCTGAACCGCGATTACGTGATCGCGGACCTGCCGACCCGCGTGTGGTGGGAAGGCGACGGCTGCGTCGTGCTCGAAGAGGTCGAGCTCAACTACTTCTCGTCGCGCATCCAGGTGAACCGGAGCGTCGTGTTCGACGACGGTCGCCAGCTGGAGCAGGAGATCTCGGTGCGGGCCTATTCGCTACATGAGGTCGGCAAGCTCATGCACGCCGCAGGCTTCCGGGTGCTCGAGGTCTCGGGCGGTTACCACACGCGCGGCCGATTTTTCGGCAACCAATCGCGCCACATCATTGTCCTAGCTGAGCGCAAGGATCCCGCAGCCGGTTGATAGGCGGTGATTCCGGCACGTTACGACGGCACTCCCGTCGTGACGGCGGAATAACCGCGTCCGCTCGCGGGTCTCCCTTGGCGCGTGCGAACTGGCCAAAACATTTGGGCTGTTCGCGCGTCTTAGATGGGTAGCGCGGCCGTGCGCTGAAAGGCAGTTCGATGGCAGCCATCGTCACGAAAGTCGGGGCATCTGGGTTTGGACGTCCGAGCGCGAAGACCGATCGTCGCGCAGGACGCGTCGCTCGTGTCACGGCGAAGGCCGCGACGCGCTCGAAGAAGGCCAACGCCGAGGAGGAGCCCGAGGTCGACGCCGAGGCTCTCGCCGGCGACGACGGCGAAGCGGAAGTTGTCGTCGAGAAGAAGGCACGTCCCGACGGTGGCACGTACCTGTCGATGTACTTCAAGGACATGGCGCAGCTCGACGTGCTGCGCCCCGAGGAGGAGTTCAACTCGGCGCGCGAGATCGAGACGCTCGAGATCATGCTGTGGGAGTCGGTGCTCGCGCATCCTCCCGCGGTCGAGCACATCCTTGTCGCGATCGAGGAGATCGTGCCGCTGCCGACGGAGGCGAAGTCGCTGCGCAAGGCAGCGGAGCATCCAGACCCCAAGACGTACGTGAAGATCGCGGCGCGGGCGGCACGGAAGCTGCGCGCCGAGGACACCGATCACCTGTTCATCGATGCGGCGCTGTGCACCGTCGATCGGATCACGATCGGGATCGGCGTGCGCGGGGCCGATGTCGGTTCGCTCGGCCGCGATCGTGCACGCACCGAATGGCTGCGTCGCGTGATCAATGGGAACCGCGCCGCGACCGAGGCGCGCAATGACTTCGTCCGCGCGAACCTGCGGCTCGTCGTCTCGATCGCGCGCCGCTTCAACCATGGCCGCATGGCGCTCGCCGATCTGATCCAGGAAGGCAACCTCGGCCTGCTCAAGGCGGTCGAGCGCTATGACTACCGCCGCGGCTTCCGGTTCTCGACGTACGCGAGCTGGTGGATCCGTCATGCGATCAGCCGCGCGCTCGCCGACAAGGGGCGCGAGGTCCGGCTGCCCGTCCACATGATCGATGCGCAGCACCGCCTGACCAAGGCGCGCCGCATGCTGACCGGCACGCTCGGCCGGCAGCCGACGAGCGAGGAGCTCGCAAAGGCGACGCAGATGCCGCTCGACAAGATCGAGAAGATGCGGAGCTGGCTGATGGAGACGTCGATCTCGATCGACAAGCCGATCGGTGACGACGAGGGCAGGGTGCTCGGCGAGGTGCTCGAGGATCCCGATCGCGAGGACATCTCGCCGACCCAGGACCTCGAGTGGGAGGCCCTGACGACCGAGGTCCGCGACCTCCTCCGCGAGCTGCGGCCGATCGAGGCCGACATCCTGCGCCAGCGGTTCGGCCTCGAGACCGACCAGGAGCTCACGCTCAAGGAGATCGGCGACAAGTACAACCTGTCCCGCGAGCGCATCCGGCAGCTCCAGGAGCAGGCCCTGGCCAAGATGCGCCGCGCGCTGGCCCGCCGCGACCTCATGTAATCGGAAGTAGCGCTCCGCGACCTTGCGCTCCGCCGCCGCGGAAAATGGGGTCCGACCCCATTTCCGCCCTCTAAAGCGCTCCCCGAGCACCCTCTGGGAGCGTTGTCGTTTTCGGGAGTTGGAGAACTCGACCGAATTTCGGTATGTTCCTCTTCATGACGAGGCGTCTGGTGATCGCGCTGCTCCTGACCTTGGCGGCGTCCGCGTGTGGAAGCGAAGACAAGACGCTCAAGGTGACCGGCATCGAGCCCGAGAAGGGTGATGTCGAGGGCGGGACGTATGTCCGCATCAAGGGCAATCGGTTCATCGCCGACGGCCCGCGCACGACCAAGGTCTACTTCGGTACGCGGCAGGGCACGGTCGTCCGGTTTGCGAGCGATGCCGAGCTGATCGTCGAGGCGCCCGGTGGCAAGCCCGGCGAGAAGGTCGACGTCCTGATCATCTTCGAGCCCGGTGGGCAGCTGAAGATCAAGGACGGCTTCACGTTCGTCGAGAAGAACGACTCGGGTCCGAGCGTCATCGACCTCGATACGTCCAAGCCGAAAAAGTAAGAAGGGCGCCGGCTCTCGCTGCGCCCCTGCTCACCGTCCGCCGCTCGCGTCTCGCAGGACCGACTACGAGAAGTTCAGCCGGAACAGCTGCTGACCGAGGAGCACGAACGACTCGTGACCGACGGCGCGCTCGCCGTTGACCTTCACGAACGTTCCGTTCGAGCTGCCGAGATCGGACAGGAACACGCGGCCGTCACGCAGCGTCACGCGGGCGTGCAGGCCGGAGACGTAGCCGTCGTCGGGGAAGTTGATCTCGCCGCGCTCGCGGCCGAGCGTGCAGCTCTCGCCGAGGAGCGGGAATGCAGCGCCCGTGATCTCGCGACCGATGATCACGGTCAGCTTGCCCCAGAAGCCCGGGTTCGGACTGCCCATCAGCTCGGTGCCATCAGCGGTCGGCTCGGGCGAGGCGATCAGCTCGAAGCGCAGGAGCTCCTGGCCGATGCGGATGATCTGGCCGCTCGTCAGCTCCTCCTCGGCGGTCATCTTGACGAACACACCGTTGAGGCTGTCGAGATCGCGGACCATCGCCTGCTGACCACGGATGTCGAGCTGCGCGTGGACCGGCGACAGGTAGCCGTCGTTCTCGAACACGGGGCCGAAGCTGCGGCCGAGCTTGTTCTCACCCTGGCGGAGCTCGTGGGTCCCACCCTCGGTACCGTCGGGGCGGATCAGCGTCATCGACAGGCGACCGCGCTGCGCGGCGATCGGAGCGGAGCCGGGGCCCGGACCGGGAGGCTGCGGCATCGGCGCGGGCGCCGAGCCCTCGTCCATGCGGAAGCCACACGTGCCACAGAACCGGAACGTCGGCGGGACATCGCTCCCGCACGACGGGCAGCGGCGCATGCCACTGCTCGCGGCGGCCGACGGAGCCGGCGGTACGTAGCTCGGCGAGAAGCCGGGAACGCCGGGCGGCGGTCCCATCGGCGGCGGCATCGCCGGCCCCCCGAGCGGGCCGGGAGGAGGCATGCCGGGCATTCCGCCCGGGTTGGCACCCGTCGGACGCATACCGGGCGGCGGACCCGCCGGCTTCGGCAGCGCGGCGCTCGGACCACGCAGCGGAGCGCCCGCGAGGGGACTCTGCTGCGATGGGTCCTGCATCATCGTCTTCATCATCGCGACATCACCACCGCCCGGCTTTGGTGCAGCCGTCAGCTCTGCCCCGCAGCCGAGGCAGAACTTGTAGTGATCCTGGTTTTCTTTCCCGCAACGATTGCAGACAGTCATGATGGCTCCACGGAGAGTCAGACGATTTCAACGCGTAGTAGCTGCTGACCCAAGAACACGTAATCGCCGTGCCTGAGCACCTGTTCCCCGTTCACACGGACAAAGGTGCCATTGCGCGACCCGAGGTCGGTTACGGAGAGTACGCCACCTGTGACCCGTAACTCGGCGTGACGGCCCGAGATGAACGGATCTTCAGGGAAGTTGATGTCGTTGCCTTCACGGCCGACGACGACGCTCTCGCCATCGAGGCGGAACGCCCAGCCGGTGGTCCCGCCGCGCAGGTTCTGGGTGACCTGCATCGACGCCGGGCGCGGCATGCTCGACGAGTAGTAGGTCCCCGCGTTGTCGGGGACGTCGTCTGCCATCGGCGCATTCGCGACGGTCAGGACCTGCTCGCCGATCAACACGGTCGCGCCGGAGACGAGAGTCGCGGTGCCGGAGATCCGGACGTAGACACCGTTGAGCGAGCCTTCGTCCCGCACGACCAGCTCGGTCGCGCGGTACATGAAGTTCGCGTGCGTCGGCGAGAGAAACGGATCGTCGGGGAACGAGATCGGGCACTCGCCGCGACCCGCGGGGTGCTCCTGCCCGGCGAGCGTGAACGAGACACCGTCCTCCCCGTCACCGCGGATCAGCGTCAGCTTGGCGCGCGCGGACTGATGCGCACCGCCGAAGAACATCGTGCTGCGGCCAGACTTCGACGGGGACGGCTGCGCCGTCGGGCCCGCAACGGCGCCACCGGGCCGCGGTCCGACGCGCGTCTCGACGTCGAAGCCGACCTGCGGTGCATCGGCGGGCATTCGATGTCCGCAATTCGGACAGAACTTCTGGTTACCGGTGACGACGGTGGCGCACTTGGGACACTTCGGCGTGGCGCCCAAGGTCGTGTTGGGCGGCCGGCTCGGTGCCCCACTGCGCGGGCGCGGATCGAGTGCGACCGCCGCACCGCATCGCGCACATTGCGGCACCCCAATCGGGGTCAACGCGCTGCACGCGTCGCAGACGAGTCCCACATCCATCAGGGTAGGAATTCTACCCCCTTACGAAACACCAGGTCAAAGAAGCCGCCCCGTCAGATCGCGCAGGATCTCATCATGACCCGACCGCAGCGCGGACCGCCGGATCGGGATCGGTAGCCAGCTCGCTCCGGCGCTTGGTCGCGCGCTCGTCCTTGACGGTCCCGAGCGCCCGCGCGGACGCGGCCCGCACCTGGGCGACCTCGTCGCGCGACAAGGTCAGGAGCGGTTCGACCACCGCCGTGCCTCCGACGCTGGCGAGTGCGATTGCGACCGCCTCGCGCACGAAGCTCGACGAGTCCGAGGCCGACTTGATCAGGGCGGCTGCGTCGGCGTTCGCGCCGAGCCTGCCCATCGCCAGGGCCGCAGCCCGGCGATCTGCCCACGTCCCGCTGGCGAGGGTCCGGGTCAGGGCGTTGACCAGCTCGGCCGGTGCCGTCCCGCGGCGCTGCGCGACCACCGGGATCGCATTCATCGCGGCCGCACGGACCTGGTCGGCCGGATCGACGAGCGCCTTGGTGATCGCCGCGTCGGCCACCACGACCTTGCCACCATCGAGCTTCGCGACTACCGAGACCGCGAGTGCACGGACCTTGGGATCCTCGCTCGCGAGCTGCGCCGTGATCGCGGGCGCGATCGCCTGCGCGATCGTGGCGAGAGCGGCCTTCGTCCTGGCGTCGGGGCTCGCAGGTGTCAGGGCGCCGAGGCCGAGCTCGATCGGCGCACCATCGAGATCCGCGAGCACGGCGACCACCACGTCACGATGCTCGGCGAGCGCGTCGAGCAAACCCTTCGAGATGTCATCCGCATGGTCGACGACGAGCTTGCCCGCCGCCGGTGCGTTGGGCAGCGCGCCGGGGAGCAGGGCGATCGCCTCGGGCGCGTTGTACTTGTCGTTGCGCTGTGGGTACTCGGAGAACCCGCCGACCTGTGCCGGGCCCAGGCCCGCACCGCTCGTGCGACCGATCGCCCACACCAGCTCGGCGTCGGACCGACCGCCGCGCGAGAAGTACGCGCGAATCAGCGGGCCGAGCGACTTGCCGTCGCCGAGCTGGCCGAGCGCCCACGCCGCGAGGCGCTGCGCCTCTCCCCGGTTGTCGGCGAGCGCGGCGAGCAGGGCAGGCGTCGCGCTCGAGATCTTGCGGGCACCGATCGCGTACGCGCACGCGGCGCGCGTCGAGTCGTCCTTGCGGGCGTCGGCGAGCGTCGCGATCAACGCAGGCGCGACGCGACCGTCGTCGATCTGGCCGAGGCCGAGGCACGCGAGCGCCTGGACCGATGGGCGGCGATCTCCGAGCGCCTTGAGCAGCGGCGCGACGGCGCGGCGATCGCCCGAGCGACCGACCGTGAAGGTCGCCGCCTCGCGCATCGCGACCTCCTGGTGCTCCATCAGCGGCAGCACGTCGGCGAGCACGCTCGGATCGCCGAGGCGACCGGCCGCGACGAGCGCGGCGACCCGGACCTCGCGATCGAGATTCTCGGTCAAGGTTCCGATCCGGCGCGGCTGATCCTTGGGCGGCTCCTGGCGCGCCATGCGGACGAGCGGCTGCGCCGCGCCCTTGTTGCCGAGGTGGCCGAGCACGGCGACCGCGACGCGCTGCTGGCTGACGTCCTTCTCGTCGCGAAGCGCCTCGAGCAGCGGCTGCAGACCGTGACCGCCGATGCGCGTCAGCTCGGCGCGCGCAGCCTTCTTGACCTCGTCGCTGCCGTGCCGCTCGCGCTCGACGAGCCGCGGTACGTAGCGCAAGTAGAGATCGACGAGCACACGCCGGTAGACCTGCTTGTGCGCCATCATGAACGACAGCGGCGACACGACCTTCTCGAGCTCGCCGAGGGAGTCGGTCATCTCCTCGAGATCGATCGCCTCGCGACCCGCGCGGCCGACGACCTCCTCCTCGGACGAGTTGCGCAGCACGTTGCGGAGGAGCTCCGCCGCCTTCATCGGCTTGCCGCCCTGGACGTAGAGCTGGGCGAGCGCGAACTGCGCCTTGGCGTTGCGCGGGTCGAGCTGGATCGTCTTCTCGTACGCGGCGATCGCCTCGGCGAACCGCTGCATCTCGACGTAGCGCTCGCCGAGCCGCTCGTACGCGGTCGGATCGCTCGGGCTCTTCGCGAGCGCCTTCTGCGCCCACTCGATCGCCTCGTCGTCCTTGCGGGCCTCGGTCTTGATCTCGCTGATCTGCTGGTAGACATCGCGCTCGCGCGACGGCGCGATCTTCGCGAGCTCGAGGAGCAGCGCGACCGCCTCGTCGTACTTGCGCGACTGGCGATAGTTCTTCACGAGGTCGAGGACGATCTCCTGATCGTCGGGGACCTTCTTGCGCAGCTGCTCGAGCGTTCCGACCGGCTCGCCCTTCTGCGGCCGGCGACCGAAGTACTCGACGAGGAAGTAGCCGGACTCGGCGTCGCCGGCCTTGAAGCCGGTCTCCCACCTCTTGCGATAGATCGCCTCCTGGGCGCCCCACCGCGTGACCAGCTGGACGATGTGGCGGCGCGCATCGCGGCGCGCGAGCCGGTCGCTCGGCTTGGTGCCGACGAGCGACAACACCTTCTCCCAGTCCGCGACGGCGGCCGGATAGCGCTTGTCCGTCTCGTGGAGACCGGCGCGGCCCTTGAAGAACTCGGGGTTCTTGTCGTCGAGCTTGATCGCCTTGTCGTAGTTCGCGAGCGCCTCGGGCTTCGCGTTGTGCTCGGCGAGAACCTCGCCGTACTTCGCGAACCCCGACGCCTTGCCGGTGTTGATCAGGCGCTTCCACGTCGCTTTCGCGCGCTTCTTGCTCTCCTCGTCGCCCTTCTGCCAGTACTGCTCGCCGAGCGTGACGAGGTGCCCCGGATCATCGGGCTCGAGCCTGGCGAGGCGCTCGTACTGCTCGATCGCCTCCTTCTCCTTGCCCCAGCGCTGATAGATATCGGCGATCGCGGACAGCACGCCGGCGTCGTTCGGGAACCGGCTCTGCAGCCGTCCGAGGGTATCCATGCCCTTCTTCTCGAGGCCGCGGCGCAGGTAGCGCTCGGACAGCTCGAGCTGGAACCGCGCCTCGCCGGGGGCGGCGCGCACGACCGACTCGTACTGCGCGAGGGCCTCGGCATCGCGCCCGGAGTTCTCGAGGAGCTGGATCAGCTTGCGCTGCGTCTCGAGCTCGAAGCTTGCCTTGCCCACGGCTTTCTTGAGCGCGGCGATCGCCTTGTCCTGTGCGCCGGTCTCCTCGTAGAGCTTGCCGAGCGTGTCCCACTCGAAGTGGCCGCGGCTACCCTCGGGCCACGTCTTCTCGTACTCCGCGAGCAGGGCAGGGAGCGCCTGCTTCTTGCGGTAGATGTCGATCACGCGCGCGGTGAGCTCGACCTCGAGGTAGTAGCCCTTCGGCGCGCTCTTGATCGCGCGGCGATACTCGGCGATCGCCTCCTCGTCCTTGCCCATGTCCTGGAGCACCTGGCCACGCCGCGAGATGACCTCGACCTTGCGCGCCGGATCTCCGCCGAGCAGCTTCTCGCGGCGCCGTAACTCTCGAGCGCGACGTCGAACCGCTTCGCGGTCATCATCGCGTCGCCGCGCTCGATCCAGAGCTGGGCGTTCTTGGGATCGAGCTCGAGGAACGTCTTGAAGTACGCGTTCGCGCCGTCGATGTCGTTCTGCGCGAGCGCGAGGTCGGCGAGGGCGCGCAGCGCCTTCTTCTTCATGTCCTTCGCGGACGAGTGCGTGAGGGCCTTGTCGTACGCAATGCGCGCCTCGGCGGGCTTGCTCGCGGACTTCTGCGTCTCGCCGATCAACAGCCAGGTCTGCGCGTCGGTGTCCTTCCTCGCAACGGCGCGCGTCCACATCGCGAGCGCGCCGGGCTCGTCACCGGTCGCCTTGTGCAGGCGCCCGATCACGATCATCGATGACGTGTCGTCGGGGTTCTTGTCGAGCACCTTGCCGTACTCCTCCTTGAGGAGATCGACGGTGCGATAGCGACGGTACTTCTCGAACAGCTTCGCGAGCGCCGAGGCGTCGTGCGGGTTGCGCGTGAGGATCGCCTTGTAGCGGGCGATCTCCGCCTTGTCGAACGGGTCACGCTGGACGCCCCAGTCACCGCCAGGCTGCGCGGTCGCGACCGCGGTCGGGGCGAGCATCAGGGCACACGCGAAGAACAATCGGAGGCGCCGCATCCCCGGCGATCATAGCCCCTCGAACGGGCGCGTGCCCGTCGAGACTACGCGCGAATACGCGCGAGCAACGAGCCGAGATTCTTGCGGCGAGACTCGATACAGAAGTCGCGGATCATGCGCGCATGGCTCTTTGCCATCGCGACGAACCGCACGCCGAGGCCCGACGCCATGCGGTCGTCCTTGCGGAAGCAGACCTGACCCGATGCCCAGATCGAGTCGGAGGTCTCGGGCAGCTCGATCTCGAGGCCGACGACCAGCCCGGGTGGGGGCGCGAGCATCGAGATCGCCGACATACCGATGCCGGTATCACTGAGGTCCCCCGACAAGCCGCGGATCGGCCGATCGTGGACGTACGATGTCACCATGGTCTCGAAGGGGATGCGGTAGCCGAGTCGGCGTTCATTCACAGGTGAAACCTCAGGTGGTCAGATGTAGGATAAAAGCGTACCAGTGACGTCCCAGGGTCCAAACTTTTCACCGTTTCCGTTCGAGCGCTTGCGGCGGGTCACGCGCCGCGATGCCGTGCTGACGTCGGTCCTCGCCCGGTGGATCGCGCTCCGTCCACTCGGCGAGCGGACCGCCAAGCTCGCGGGGGGTCTCGTCGCGGTCGCGCGCCACGCGATCCATGGAACCGCGTCACGCGCGGCGATCGATCCACACGCGGCGATCGCCGAGGTCCGGATCGCCGGCCTCTCGCTGATCGTCTGCGCCTCGTCGCGTCCCGTCCGCGCACTCGCGCAGCGCCTGCTCGGCGGTCCCGACGAGCTCGCCGCACCCCGCCCGCTGACGGCCGCCGAGCACGCGATCTTCGCGCTCCTCCTCGCCGC
>JANOPP010000108.1:0-35975 GCA_031421915.1 Myxococcales bacterium
CGGTCGCGACGTCGATCGCCACGTACGTGACCCGGTTCGTTCCTCATGGCGAGGCGCTCGAGCACGTCGAAGTGCTGCTGCGACGGCGCGCGCACGATTCGTACTCACGCCGATCGCTGCTCGTCGAGGCTGCTGTCCAGCGGGCGCTGCGCGGGCGCCGTACGCAGGCGGTCGAGGCACTCGATGCCGTCGGGCGTGATGCACTACGCGGCGACTCGCGACGCGGTCGTGTCGTCAACTTGCTTGCGCGCCTGTGGGTCGCGCGCTTTCAGCACGGAGCGCTCGCCTGCGAGGATCTGGTCGCGCAGGGTCACGAGCTGATCGCTCCGGGCGACGTCGGCTTTCGCGGCGAGCTGCTTGGCTTCGAGATCCTCGTCGCTCGCGCGGTCGGCGATGCGGAGCGCGAGCAACGAGCGCTGGACCAACTCCGCGCAATCCGCCGGCATTCGCATCACTACGCTGCATCTGCGGCGCTGGGCCAGTTCGATCCCGCGACCAAACCAGCCGCACTCGACGAGGACGAGCTCACGCCGCTGCTCCGCGCCGTCGCGAGCCGCGAGCACAGCGCGCTGCCACGGCTCATTACTGTCGGGCTCCACGGCCTGGTGCCGGAGCTGCTTGGCCTCACGCCGGCACGACGCGTGATCCTGATCGCCTCCGAGGATCTACTCGTCCTCGAGGATCACGGTGACGTGGTGATCCGTCATCGTCCACCGGCGTGGGCGCCCGTGCTGCTACGGATCCTGGCTCGTGGAGACGCGACGAAGGAGCGGATCGTCGCCGGGCTGTGGGGCCTGCGTTCGTATCACCCCGAGCTTCACGATCCGCCGGTCAGAACCGCGATTCACCGGCTGCGCGCGTTCCTCAGGCCGTTCGACTCGTGGATCGTCGTCGGGAACGATGGCTATCGGATCACGGTCCCCGTCCACGTCGTGAGCGGCGCAGAGCCGGTGATCGCGGAGCCCGCCGTGTTGTGGGAGGAAGGCGAAGTCCCGATGCTCGAGTCGCGCCGCCCCGTGGCGCCCGACCACGTTGGTGGCGTCGGCGATACACCGGCGCACCTCGTATACCGTCAGCTCACCAAGCGCCCCCATGCGACCGTGCCCGAGCTCGCGAAGTCGCTCGAGCTCTCGAACAGCACCGTGCTCCGCGCATTGCGCTCACTGGTGGACGAGCGTCGCGTCGAGCGCCTCGGGCACGCCCGCGCGACGCGCTACCGAACAGCCGAATGACGCGATTATACCTCTGTATTAAAAGCATAAATAGACAATCGCGTCACAGGCCGGGTGTCGGCGACAGGGGTTGTCACTCGTACCTGCCGCTCGAATCGCTATCGTAGACAAACACGATGCGCACCTTCCTGACGAGCCTGACCCTGTTCGCGATCGGATGCACCGAGTCACCCTCGGAACCGCAGCCGCTACCGCTCACGTCGGGCCGGTTCGTCGGCGTGTATCGCGTGCCCACCACCAACGACGCACTCGCCGCCGCATCCACGTTCACCGTTCCGCGCATCGACTGGGTGATCGAGGGTGGCACCGCGCGGCTCGACTACCCACTGCCGGTCGGCCTGGTCGGCGGTGAGCTTCCGATCCGCCTCGAAGGATCGTTCGAACCCGGCGCGACCGAGGTGGTCCTCGTCGACGAGGTCGGCACCGGCACCTGCGTTGCCACGACTCATATCGTCACCTGCACCGAGCGCTTCATCGACCTCGGCGCTCTGCCGATCAGCCTCGCCGTTGTCGAGCAGGTCGCGGCAGCCGAGTATGCCGGTCCCGCGTCCCATCGCCTCCAGATCGCCAGCCAGTTCGCGTCTGACCCGATCGGTGTTGTCGAGATCGATCTCGACTCGCCGCTCGAAGACTGAGCCTCCGCTCGTCCACCTGTTCCCCGATGCGCGTGCCGGATCACCGGCGGCCAGCGCACGCCTGTCTTGCGTCCCCAACCCGAGGAGAATTTCCATGCGTCACCTGAGCTCGCTCGCCCTGATCCTGTTCCCCGCAAGCCTGCTGGCCGCCTGCTCGACGAATCTGTCGAGCACCAACCAGATGATCACGTGCGAGACGGAACCAAACAGCGGCGTGATCCTGTCGTGCGTCCCTGGCGGAGACGGGGACGGAGATGACGATCCGAACACCTGTGTCGACATCGATGAGGATGGCAACGGCGAGCCCGGCGATCAGTCGCCCGGCACGATCGCGCGCAGCGGCAACGATGATGATGACGACGACGGCGACGGGATCTCGGATGACGAGGACTGCGACGAGAACGAAGGAGAAGACGACTGCGATGGCGAGGTCGACTTGCCCTACGACGTGAAGCCGCAGCTCGGTAGCTCCACGACTCCGATCGCCGATGCCTTCGCGGAGAAGGGCGCCCAGCCCGCGGCGATCGTGTCCGTCACCATGGACGGCGGCGGCGGTAGCTGGCGGCTGGCCGAGCTGCAGGCCGGCACCTCGTTCGTGGTCACCCAGGCGGACTGCGATCACGAGGGCAACCGCGACACCGGACGCGACCGCGTGATCGTGACCTGGTCCAACACCGACGGTTCGACCGAGAGCGACCACCTCGATATTCGCTACTGCGAGCGTTGAGCCCGGCCACGAGCGCGAGGAGGCCGAGCAGCGCCGCGCTCGACCAGGACCGCAAGCAGATCCAGCGGTGGATCAAGCGTTTCGGTCTCGCCCCCGCCCCCGGCAGCTACCGCGAGCCCCGCTAGCCCGCAACGCGGCTCGCGAGCCCGAACAGCTGGCGCTCGGTCCACGCGCTGAGCCGGGACGGCCCTTTGCCGACGAGGCGATTGCGCGCGTCGGCGTGGGCCGGGATCGCGACGAGCCCGCGCGGCAACCTGCCGTAGATCGCGGCGAAGGCGCCGAGGCCTCCGCGCACGCGGATCGGTGCGGCGTGCAGTCCGAACGCGGTCGCGAGGTGCGGAGGCAGGAGCGATGCCGACACCGCCTCGGCGACCCGCCCGAGCGGTGGCTGGCTCGCCGCTCCGCGTCCGAACAGGAACTGTCCCATCTCACGCGCCGAGGCCGACACGGCGAGTCGATCGCTCCCGAGCATGTCCTCCATGTAGGAAGCGTGATCGCCCCACGATGACGGAAGGATCTCGCGCGGGATCCCGAACAGCGCGGCGAACCGATTGAGCTCGACGATATAGCGATCCTTGATCGAGATCGGCAGCTCGCCGTCGAGATGCTCGCGCACGACGATCGTGGTGTCCGCGAGCGTCGCATGGACCCAGCGCAGCGCGTCGGCGTCGTTCGCGTGATAGCGCGTGCCTGCGCGCCAGCACCCGAGCGTCTCCGAGATCTCACCGTGCACGCGCGTGTGAATCCCGTGGACGCGGCGCGCGGCGACCAGCGCATCGTCCAGCTCGCCGAACACCATCGAGAACACGTGACGGAACGTTCGCTGGAAGCGACCGACGACGTCGGTGCGCGTGCGCGAGTGATGGTCGATCGCGTGCGCCACCATCGGATGCGCGAGCTGCAGCAGCGCGGCGCGTCCACCGCCGAGGAACACCCCGAGATCGCCACCGAGTCGCCAGGCGACCGACTGCGGTCCGAGGATGCCCGCGCGCGGATCAGCGACGTGTGTGCAGAGATCGGCAAGCGATCGCTCGAGCTCGTCGCGCGTCACGATCCCCACGTCGCGATCGTCGGCTGGCTAACGTCTCGCCGTCAAGCCACCGTGCGAGTTCGCCACATCGCGCGAAGCCGCCACGGCCAGGACCACCAACTACGTGTGATTACCAAGGTTCGGGGGGCGCTACCGCGGCACAACGGGTGCACAGACCGATTGCGACCATGGAGACCTTGATGAGCACCGCGGGAGCAGCTGGTGCAGCAGCGCCGACCGTCCCGGACGCTCCCGATGTCCTGCTATCGGGTTTCAAGTGTGGGCCCTGGGTCATCGAGCGGGAGATCGGCCGTGGCGGCATGGGCGCCGTGTACGCCGTGGTCCACGAGGACATCGGCAAGCGCGCCGCTCTCAAGATCGTCCACCGCCGCCTCCTGACTCCGGCGTTCAACATCGACCGCGTGATGCTCGAGGCCAAGGTCGTCAACGCGGTCGGCCACCCCAACATCGTGGACATCTTCGAGACCGGCAAGCTCGAGGATGGCCGCCCCTACGTCGTGATGGAGCGCCTCGAGGGCCAGCCTCTCAGCTTCCGCGCAGACGAGGGCAAGATCCTCCCGGACGAGGTCATCGCGATCCTCCTCCAGGTCTGCGATGCACTGATCGCCGCGCACGCCGCGAACATCGTCCACCGCGACCTCAAGCTCGACAACGTGTTCCTGGTCGACAACGTCGACGACCCGCGCACTCCGAAGGTCAAGCTGATCGACTGGGGTATCGCGAAGGTCATCAACCACGACGTCCGCCACACCGTCGAGGGCCAGCTCGTCGGCACTCCGCAGTACCTCTCTCCCGAGCAGGCGCGCGGCGCCGATGTCACCGCGCAGAGCGACGTCTACTCGTTCGGCGTGATGGCCTACGAGCTGTTCCTCGAGCAGCTGCCGTTCGAAGCCGAGACCTCGGCCGAGATCATGGCGATGCACATCCGCGCGATCCCCCCCGCGCCGAGCGAGCTGTGGCCCGATATCCCGGCGCAGCTCGAGGACCTGCTGCTGCTCGCGCTCGCGAAGAACCCGGACAATCGTCCGACCATGCTCGACGTCGCGCGGCGCCTCGAGTCCGTCCGCGCGGAGCTGATCCTGCGCCAGCAGAGGCAGCTCGAGATCGAGACCGGCGTCGTCGCCCTGGCCGACGGCTCGGGACCGTTCCCGCGCCCCACGGCCGGTGGTGGCAGCGGCCGCACGCGTCTTCCCTCGGATGGCGGCCCGCAGCTCCGCCTCGGAACCGACGGTCTGCCCACGGAGGGCCGCCGTAGAAAGTCATCTGCGGGCCTGGCGCAGACCGAACCGGCCGAGTCGCTCGACGGGCAGTGGCAGCCCACGCGCAAGCGCTGGCAGTTCGCCGTCGGCGCCGCCGCCCTCGTCGCGAGCGCGATGATGTTCCTGTTCACGCGCAGCGGTGACATGCAGCTCGCCGATGCCGCCCCCATCCCCGAGCAGGTCTCGGACACCCAAGGCTTGCCCAGCGCTCTCCCGATCCCGAGATCGGCCCCCGAGCTCGCCCCGAGCGCGCCGCCGAACATTGCCGCCGTGGTGATGGCAAGCGCCACAACCCAGACCACCACTCGCATCCCCTCGCCGCGCGTGACTGCGGCACAACGTGTCTCGACCCGCAAAGCCCCGGCAGTGCCACGTCGGGCCGCAGCGCGGATCGACCCCAACGGCACCATCGACCCCTACCAGTGAAGGCGAGCTCTATCATCGCGACCGCCGCGCTCGTGCTCGTGACTGCCACCGCGCACGCGGGAGAGCCCCGCAGCCCCGACGTGATTCCGCAGAAGGCGCGCTCGCTGGCCGAGAAGGGTCGCGCGCTCCACAACTCCGGTGACTACGGCAACGCGATCGTCGCGTTCAAGGAAGCGTACGTGATGGCCCCCAGCTCGGGGCTGCTGTTCAACCTCGCGCAGGCGTACCGCCTCCAGGGAAACTGTGACGACGCATCGTTGATGTATCGCCGCTACCTCGACACGGAGCCGAGCCCCGACGCGAAGACGATCGCGAAGGCACACCTGCACAGCGTCGAGCGCTGTGTTCAGAAGCGCGGCCTCGACATCGCGTTCGCCCCGACCTCCACACCCGGCTCGCTCCAGCCGCCGGATCCCGACGGCACGATGTACATGGAGGCGCCCCGGAGCGCGCGCCCCGAGATCCAGAAGAACGTTGGCATCGGCCTGACCATCGGTGGCGCGATCGCGCTCTCGATCGCCGGCTACTACGCCTATGACGCCAGCAGCGCCTCGTCGTCGATCGAGGACGCCTACGCGAGGGGCGCGAAGTGGAAAGATGTCGCTGCGATCGACGAGCGCGGCGAACGCAGCGCTCGATTCGCGAAGATCCTCGGAGTTGGCGGCGGACTCGCGGTCGTCGGCGGCGTGACGATGTACCTGCTCGGCAAGCGCGCCGAGCGGTTGACTCCGATCGCTGTCCTGCCAACGAAGAGCGGCGCGGAGGTCAGCTACGCATGGCGATTCTGAGGGGACGCGATCTCGTCGTCGCGCTCGCGCTCGCGTTCGCGTTCGCGTTCGGCTGCTACGCACCCGACCTGCGCGACTGCACGGTGACGTGCACCGGGCCCGATGACTGTGCGGGCGACCAGACATGCAACACGGCCGGCATGTGCGCCTCCGAGGGCGTCACGTGCTCCGGCAGCGGGAGCAACATGGGCATGGCCGACGGCGGCGTCGATGCCCCGCAGATGATCATGCTGAAGGTTCAGGTGATGGGGACCGGCAAGGTCATCGTCGTCGGGATCGGCGAGTGCGACGACTCGGAGTGCACCTGGCAGGTCCCCCGCTCGGCATTGCGGTTCGACGCGGTTCAAACGGACACCGACAAGCCGTTCGAGCGGTGGACCACGCAGAACTGCGGAGGCGCGCAGGTGACGCAGCCGACGTGTACGTACACGCCCGCGGTATCGCCGACGACGACGGTCGGCGCGAAGTTCAGGTGAGCTTTCGCCGCGCCGTGCTGGTCCGCCACGGCCGCGCGGCGCCGCGCATCGTCGACGCGTAGCTTCGTCGACGAGCGCGGGTTTCGGACCGCTCGAGATGGTCCGAAATCTGTATGTGTCCCCGCCATGGCCGGGACCGAGATCACGATGACCCTCTCGCTCGCGAGATCCGCGAGCGAACTGTCACCGTCGGTTCCTCCACCCGTACCGGCCACGAGGAATGCGACGCCCCGGCTCACGGCAGTGCGCTGCCGCAGCAAGCGCAAGACCCGGGTCCGCCCCGTCGCCAGAGCGGGTGTCAGAGCCGGTGCGTGGAAGATCGAGAGCGAGCTCGGCACGGGTGGCATGGCCACGGTGTTCGGAGTCGTCAACACGCGGTTTGGCAAGCACGCCGCGCTCAAGCTCGCGCACGAGGCGATCCTCGGCCCGCACTTCACCTCCGAGACCTTTCTGCGCGAAGCGCGCGTAGTCAACCTCGTCGATCACCCGGCCGTACCGAGCGTGTTCGCGACCGGCACCTTCGACGGCCGTCCGTACCTCGTGATGGAGCGCCTGACCGGCGAGACCCTCGGTGCGCGGCTCGAGCGTGGACCGATGGATCGCGTCGACGCACTCGGGCTCCTGGCCGACCTGTGCGAGGTGCTCGCCGCTGCCCACGCGGTCGGTGTGGTCCATCGCGACATCAAGCTCGACAACGTGTTCCTTCACCAGACGCGGAGCGGCAGGCAGCTCAAGCTCCTCGACTGGGGCGTCGCCGCGATCCTCGGCGAGCCCGATCCACTCGCGGGGCTCGTCGCCGGCACGCTCACCTACGTCGCGCCCGAGCAAGTTCGCGGCGACGCGCTGACATCCGCCGCCGACGTCTACTCGCTGGCAGTGCTCGCGTACCAGCTCCTTCTCGGGGCGCCGCCCTTCGCGGCTCCGAAGGACCTCGACCTGATCCGCATGCACCTCCACGACGTGCCCCCGGCACCGTCATCGATGTGGGCCGAGATTCCCGCGGACCTCGACGCGCTCCTGCTCGGGATCCTCGGCAAAGCTGCCGAGGATCGACCGACGCTCGACGAGGTCGTGCTGACGCTGACCCAGGTCCGCGCGCAGCTCGTGCGCGCTGCCCGGCCGTCGAAGCCGGCTCGCTCCCTTCCGGTCCCCGCGCGGTACTTCGGCGCAGCGCTCGCGATCGCGGCGGCCGCGCTGTCCGTCGCTGCGATGTGGTGATCAGCGCTTGATGCCGATGACGAGCCCGTCGGGCGTCGGGCAGCACACCGAATCGCACGAGGCCGCGACGAGCTCGTGGAACTTGCGCATACCGCGGCCGCGATCGGCGTCCTCGAGTAGCTCGCCGAACAGGTACGCGTTGTCGCCGAGGACGAGGCCGCCCTTGCGGAGGTTCTTGATCGCCCACTCGCCGTAGTTGCCGTAGTTGACCTTGTCGGCATCGAGAAATACGGCGTCGAACGGACCCTTGTCGACGAGCGTTGGCAGAACGTCGAGCCCGGCACCGACGAGGACCGTCACCTTGTCTCCGACGCCGGCGGCCGCGAGGTTCGCGCGCGCGACCTCCGCGTGCTTGGGCTCGAACTCGATCGACCAGATATGACCGTCGGCGGGGAGTGCGCGCGCCATATGGATCGCGGAGTACCCGACGAGCGTTCCGACTTCGACGACCTTCTTCGCATTCGCGAGCTTGAGCAGCAGATGGAGAACGCGACCATCGCTTGGACCGACCTGGATCGCGGGAATGCCCTCGGGCACCGCGAACGCGCGTGCGAGACCTGCGTCGTGCGGCACGTGGGTGGTGTTGACGTAGTCGAGGATCTCGGGCGTCGTGTAGCGTGCGCCCGAGCGCGAGGTGGTGTCGGCCATGCGCCGACTCTAGTCCGGAGCATCGCCGTCGCGATACGGCCCGGCCTTCGCCAGCTCCTCGATCTCGTTCGCAACCGCGACTGCCTCGCGCTGCGTGTAGTCGATGATCGCCTCGGCGAGTCCCGGGTGCCGGATCCAGTGCGCCGAGTACGTCGGCGACGGCTCGAAGCCGCGGAGCAGCTTGTGCTCGCCCTGCGCGCCGGCCTCGAACAGCGGCAGGCCGCGTGCGATCGCGCGATCGATGCCCGCGTAGTACGCCGTCTCGAAGTGCAAGAGGTCGATGTGGACGTCGGTGCCCCAGTAGCGGCCGTACAGCGCGCGATCGGTCTCGAGGAACAGCGCGCCGGCGACGCGCTTCCCGGCGACGGTGACCTCGACCATCTGCATCGCGTCGGGCATCGACTCGGCGAGCACGTGGAAGAACGTCGGGCGCAGGTAGTCGCGACCACCGTGGTTGTCGGTCGTGGATCGATAGAAGCGATCGAGATCGTCGAGCCGCTTCGGATCCATGTCGCGACCGGAGACCCAGGCGAGCGTCTCGATCGCGCCCTGGGCCTTCGACCGCTCCTTGCGTAGCTGCTTGCGCTTGCGCGAGGTGAGCTGCGCGAGGAAGTCGTCGAACGTCTTGTAGTCGCGGTTCTTCCAGTGGAACTGGTAGCTCGCGCGCGGGAAGAACCCGGAGGTCGCGAGCTGCGCCTGCTCCTCCGCCGTGCAGAACAGCCAGTGGATCGAGGAGCACCTGGTGTCATCGGCGACGGCGCGCACGCCCGCGATCAGCGCGCCGCGGATCGCGGCCGCTGCAGCCCCGAGCCCCGGAGCGAGCAGGATCCGCGGCCCGGTCGCGGGCGTCGCGGGCGCCGCGATCACGAGCTTGGGGTAGTACTCGATCCCCGAGCGCTGGGCCGCGTTCGCCCAGCCCCAGTCGAAGATGTACTCGCCGTTGCTGTGGACCTTGATGAACGCGGCGACGCCGCCGAGCAGGACACCATCGCTCTCCGCGAGCAGGTAGACCGAATTCCAGCCCGAGCGCTTTTGGGTCGGACTGCGATCGTAGCCCTCGGCTTTGGCGGTCGCGGCGTCGATCGAGCCCGATTCTTCGAGAGCGTGGAGGAATCCGGCCTTGAGGAACGGCGACGCCCCGTGGTCGAGAGCGTCCCAGGCAGCCGCCGGCAGCTCGGAGACGGCCCCCACCCCCCGCACGGTGATGCTTCCACCCGGGGCAATCGTGCTAGAAGAACTCTTCTCAGCCACGGAGCGTGACCATGCCCCTCGACCCCGCCATCAAGCAGAAAATCGACCAGCTCGTGCAGTCCGACTCCGTCGTGCTGTTCATGAAGGGATCCCGCAGCTTTCCTCAGTGCGGGTTCTCGGCATCGGTCGTCAACATCCTCAACACCTTGGTTCCCAAGTACGCCACCGTCAACATCCTGAGTGACGCAGAAGTGCGCGGCGGGATGAAGGAGTACTCGGACTGGCCGACCTTCCCGCAGCTGTTCATCAAGGGGGAGTTCGTCGGCGGTGCCGACATCGTCCGCCAGATGCACGAGAACGGTGAGCTCGAGAAGAAGCTCGGTGATCTCGTGACGCCGGCCAAGCCGCCCGAGGTCACCGTGACCCCGCGCGCCGCGACCGAGCTCTCGGCGGCGCTCAAGGACGGCAGCCCCGGCGACGTGATCCACCTGACGATCACACCGACCTGGGAGCACCAGCTCGACATCGGTCCGAAGGAAGCGACCCACCTCACCGTCGAGACCGGCGGCCTGACCGTGCAGCTCGATCGCGCGAGCGCGGGTCGTAGTGCGGGCGTGGTCGTCGACTTCGTCGAAGGCGCGGACGGCGCGGGCTTCAAGATCGACAACCCGAACCGCCCGGCGGCGGTCCGCCAGATCGACCCGAAGGCCCTCAAGGCCCTGGTCGACAGCGGCAAGATCAAGGCGTTCTACGACGTGCGCACCGAAAAGGAGCGCGCGATCGCGACGATCGCCGGTACCAAGCTGCTCGACGACGCCGCGATGGCCGAGGCCGAGCAGCTGCCGAAGGACGCGCACATCGCGTTCACCTGCCACCACGGCAACCGCAGCCGCGCGGCGGCGGAGCACTTCCTCAAGGAAGGTTTCACCAACGTCTACAACCTCGCGGGCGGCATCGACGCGTGGTCGCGCGACGTCGACCCCACGCTCGCGCGCTACTAAGATCGTGAGCGTGCGCGCGGCGCTGTTTCTGATCGTCCTCGCAGCGTGCAAGCCTGACCCGAACGCCGAGGTCTGCGGGCACTACGCGAAGCTCATGGTCGACTGCCGCGTGGACAAGTCCGACGACGCGGCGCTGGTGTCCGACATGGCCCTCAACTTCTGCCTCAAGGGCATGAGCGGCAAGCACGAGAAGATGTTCGGTGCTCGCTACAAGGCGATGATCGAATGCACGCGCGCCGCGAACACCTGCGAGCAGTACTCCACGTGCCAGGCCCCCTGATGCTGGGATGGCTTCGCCTTCGCTGCGCCGAGCTCGACGAAGTTCTCGTGTGGAAGCGGGGACTCGCTCCGACCGAGATCGAGCAGCTCGCTCGCTGACGAGCCGCGCGTCCTGTCATTTGCGCTTGATCGCGGCAGTGCACGGCGTCATGGTCCGCGCCCATGTCGTGCCGCCTGCTCCTGGTCCTCGGTCTACTCGTGCCAGCGTGCGGCGATGATGCTGGCGGTTCACCCGATGCACCCGTCTCGATCGAGCCCACGGCGAACCCCGCGCGCGAGGTGCTCGACACCAAGCTCGCGTACGACGTCACCGCACTGTCGGCAACCGCGCTCATCACGTTCGCGCCGAGCACCGAGCCCGGCGCGACGCTCGAGGTCGGCGATCTGACGATCCACTCGGTCACGCACGGCGGTGGTCCCCTCGCCTTCACCGCGGTCACCGCACCCGGCACGATGCTGCACGCGAACGATCACACGATCGATCTCGCGCTCCCGGCGAGCGACGAGCCGCTCGTCGTAACGATCGCGTTCCTCTACAAGAACCACGCGGGCTTCGAGGGCGCGGCCACCGCCGGCTTCACGCTGGTGTGGCCCTATCACTGCGGCAACTTGTTCCCGTGTCACTCGAATCCCGACGACGGGTTGACGATGAGCCTCGAGCTGACCGGCCTCCCCGCCGGCAAGATGGCCGTGTTCCCGCCCGCGCTCACCGAGGCGCCGTCCTACCAGCTCGCGTGGAGTATCGACGCGTACACCGAGCTGCCGCTCGGCACGACCACCGCCGGGACATCCGTCTCGATGTGGTACCGCGCGAACGAGCTGACCGCCGCGACCGCGGGCGGCGCGAACCTCCGCGCGGTCTTCGACTGGCTCGAGCAGACGCTCGGGCCGTACCGGTTCGGCACCAAGGTCGGCACCGTCAGCGTCAAGTGGGGCCCGGGCGCGCTCGGCGGCATGGAGCACCACCCGCTGTGGCACATCTCCTCCGGCGCGCTCGCCGACGAGGAGACCAACGCGCACGAGGCCGCGCACGGCTGGTACGGCGACGGGATCCGGATCGCGTGCTGGGAGGACTTCGTCCTGTCCGAGGGCACGACCACCTACCTCGCGGGGCGCGCGCTCGACGTCGTCGCTCCGTCGGTCGGCGCGACCGTATGGGCCGGCTACGCGACCGAGCTGAACGGCATCAGCGCGACGGCCAAGGTGTGGCCGCAGAGCTGCAACGCGATCGACATCATCGACGACGATCTGTTCACGAACGCGCCGTACATCCGCGGTGCGTTCTTCTATCGCGGCGTCGCGCTCAAGGTCGGCGCTCCGCTGCTCGACCAGGCGCTGAAGGCGTTCTACACCGCGCACGGCGGCAAGGCCGCGCGGATGAGCGACATGCTCGAGACGATCAAGACCGTCACGAACTACGACCCGACGGCGTGCGCGGACATGTGGCTCAAGAGCACGACGAAGCCCGCCGCCAACACGGCGTGCCCCTGACCCCGATCAGGAAGTGATCGGTGGTCCTCCGCTGCCTGCGTCAGACTCCGTGCCCCGTCAGTGTGAACGGGTAGCTGATGGAACCGCGCGCGGCCGTGAAGCGAAGCTCGAGCAGGCTCATCGCCGGCCCAGCGACCGTCGCTCCGAACGAGATGGCGACCGTGCAGCTCGCACCAGGTGCGAGCGTCGACGCGCAGGTTCCGCCCGTGCCCGGGTACGCACCGCCGACGAAGCGAAAGTCGCCGAACGGAAGTCCCGTGATGGCGAGGCCGGCCACGGGGACCGTCTCCTGGTTCGTGATGGTGAACACCTCGGTCACCGAAGGCGAACCGACGGTGTGGATCACGATGAACTTGCTGGTCCCCGATGGATCTGCCGGTGTCATCACCACGCCGAGGTGAACGTCGACCGTCGCGGTCTCCATCGGTGACCTGGACGTGCCATCGGTCACGGTAAACGCGACCTCGCACGTTCCGGCGGCGATCGGCTTGCCGCCCAGAGTGAGCTCGGTCGGCCGCAGCCACCGACACGCGTGCGAACGCTCGAGACTCACAACCCGTACCTCGTTCACGTCGCCGTCCGAGACCGTCACGTTGCAGAGGTACTCGAGACCGACGATCGCGGTCTGCGAACACCCCGCCGTCACGACCGGCGCGTGGTTCTGCTCGAGGCGCAGCACCGGGAACGCACCACTCCGTGCCTCCCACACCTGCGCGAAGTCCCAGGTCGCCAGGGGAGGTCCGCCGGAACCGTGGAGCTGTGACAGGTCGGCCGCCATCCCACCGCTCGCTCCACAGCCGCCGCCGCCGAGGTTCACGCAGCCGCCGCCGGACCAGTAGTAGCTCCCCACGCCGACGAGCGGATTGACATCGTCGTTCTGGCCGACCCATCGCGAGATCGTGCTCGTCGCACTCGAGCCGGTGAGGTTCACGGCCGCGAACGAGTGGGTCACGTCGTAGAGCGCGGTCGAAGCCGACCAGTAACCGATACGACCCATGAAGCCGCCCACCGAGGACGCGGTCGAGTTGATCGTCGCATCGACGTAGCTGCGCTCGGTCCACCCGTAGTACTCGACGTCACCAAAGAAGGCGCCGAAGCTCGCCTGATTGGCGCCAATCCCGGTGAGCACGCCGGTGAAGTAGGAGTCGAATGTCTTCGTGCGATAGTAGTACCGGCCCGAGAACCCTCCCACGGCCGTGTTGCCGATGACCTCGGCTGCGACGGAGGTCGAGTACACGTGGAACGTATGACTCGCCGACGAGACCACCGACCGCCTGGGCACCCCGGATGTCCGCGTCGATCACCGTGGTGTTCCGGACGTGCGTGCTCTCGCACGCGCCGATCACCGCGCCCACGCGATCCGTACCTGCGACCGTCACGTTGACCAGCGTGAGGTCCTCGAGGCGCCCATCAAGCGCAGCGTTGATGAACCCGGCGGGTTCGCCGGGTGCCGCCGTCACGTCGAGGTTCGAGATCGTGTGGCCGTCACCGTCGATGAACCCGGAGAACGGCGCGGCCGTGGTCCCGATACCGGCGAACGGGACGTCGGCGAAATCGAGGTCGCGCACGAGGAGGAACCGGGACTCGCGATCGGCGGGCCGGCTGGCGAGCTCGGAGAGGTGCGCCGGAGAGCAGATCCGGAAGGGATCGTCGGCCGTCCCGGATCCTGCCGCATACGGAGCCATCGCGCTGACGTAGCTCGGGCAGCTGGGATCGCCGTCGAACCCGAGCCGGCCGCAGCCAACGAGCGCGATGCAGAGCCCGAACGTCAGTGAATACGTCCCCGCCAGAGAGACCATCGTACCGCCAATCCAGGCCGTGGGGCGGCTAGTTCTTGCGGGCGGCGCTCATCGTCTTGTCGCCGATCGCGAACACGAGCCGCACGACGCGATCGCCGTCCTTCTGGAACACGACAACGGCCTGCAGCGGCTCGAGATAGAACTCGGTCTCCGACAGGGGCATGAGCCGGTGCTTCGGCTCGCCCGGCCCTTCGATGTACAGGCGCTTGCCGACCGCGGAGATCACGAGATTCGTGCCCGTGAAGTCGTACGTGCCCGCGAGCGTCGCGAGCTGCGCGGCGGTCGGGAACGTCACCGGTGGCGGCGGCGCGTTCTCGAGGATCTTGTAGAGGCTGTTCGCGAGGTGATCGACGAGCGAGGTCGAGGTGGCCGCGAGGATCACGATGCCGCGACGCGACTTCGGATCGAAGCCGACGAACGCGTGGAAGCCGCCAGTGCCGCCGTTGTGCCAGTACCGGCCCTCGCGATCGATCACCCAGCCGAGCCCTGCGTTCGCGCCGACCTCGTCGAGCTGCGCCTCCTGCGTCAATCGCATCGGTGCACGCAGCGTCTGCTTCGAGCCCGCGGCCGCATCGAGCTCGGCATCGATCAACGAGAGCTGATCGCGCGCGGTCGACACCAGCGCACCGGCGCCGGCGAGCGCGTCCCAGGTCCACACGGGCATCGGCTGAAGATCCTCGTTCGTACCCTCGGCGCGCGGTGCGCCGGGCGGAAAGCCGAGGTACGTGTCCTTGAGCCCGAGCGGGCCAAGGACGCGCTCGCGCATCACGGTGGCGTAGTCGCTGCCCAGCTTCTTGCCGAGCGCGAACCCGAGGAGGCCGACGCCGTAGTTCGAGTAGACGATCCTCGTACCGGGCGGCGTCTCGAGCTCGGTGGCGATCAGATCCTTGTACAGCCGCTCCTCGCCGTAGCCGCCATACGGATCCGGCTTCGGTGCCATCAGGCTCGGCGGCAAGCGCGGCATCCCCGAGCTGTGCAGCATCAGGTGCTTCAGCGTGATCGCGATCTTGTCGCGCGTCGGCACCGGGATCCCAGGCGGCAACAGCTCGGACACCGCCGCGTCGAGGGAGACCTCGCGACGCTGCACGGCGTCCGCGAGCAAGAGGCCCGTGTAGACCTTGGTGACCGATCCGATCTCGAAGAGCGTGGTTCCGGTCGGCGGCTTGCCGTTCGGGCCGGCGCCAAAGCCGTAGATCTCCCGCTTGCCCGCATCGTAGAGACCGATGACGACACCGCTCAGGACCTCCGCATCGAGGAAGGGTTGGATCTGCGCGGCGACCGCGGCGCGATGGGGTCCATCGGGGTCCAGGTCGGGCGCGACGGTCGGGACGGCGGGAGGTGGCGCTGCCGGAGCGCTACAGGCTGCGAGCGCGAACACCATCAACGGCCGGCGAAACATCCCGGGACTCTAGTGCACTCGGCGTGCAATGTCCGCGACTTGGAGCATCGCCCGGTGAGCTCTGCTGAGAGGCGGTGCCAAGATCCTCACTGCCAGAGAGGGGCCGGCCATGCGATGGTCGCTGCCATGCGGCGCGCCCTCCTCCTCTGTCTGATCCCGCTGGCTGCGAGCGCGGGCAATGCCCCCGTGATCGGCGGCACCGATGCCCCCGCCGGAAAGTGGCCCGACGCCACTGCGACGATCCAGCCCGACGGCCTGCAGGGCTGCACCGGGACGCTGATCGCTCCGACGGTGGTGCTGACCGCCGAGCACTGCATCTACGACGGCGGACCGACGAGCGTCGTTGTTGGCACCAACAGCCTCGCGCGCAAGAGCGACGGCGACATCATCGCGGTCACCAAGCGCATGGCGTATCCGAACGCCGATCGCACCTATGACGTCGGCGTCCTCGTGCTCGCGACGCCGTCGAAGTTCACGCCGCGCGCGATCGCGAGCGGCTGGGCGAGCTTCGAGATCAAGAACGCCGCGCAGGTCGCGATCGTCGGCTACGGCGCGATCGACCGCAACGCGATGACCTACAAGAACGAGCTGCAGGAGGCGATGACGACGATCACCGACGCCGACTGCACGAGGAGCCAGGGCTGCAACACGCTCGCGAAGCCCGCCGGCGAACTAGGTGCGGGCGGCATGGGCGTCGACACCTGCCCCGGCGACTCGGGCGGTCCGCTCTACCTCGTCACCCCAGGCGGTACCTACCTCGCGGGCGTCACGTCGCGCGGCTACGACAACAACAACTACGACTGCTCCGAGGGCGGCATCTACGCGCGCCCCGACAAGGTCGTCGACTGGATCGAAGAGGTCGCGGGCGTCAAGGTCTCGCGCGGCCCCGAGCCCACGTTCGATCCGCTGCGCGCGGTTCGTGGCCACGCCGCCGAGACCACGATCACGGCCAACGATCCCGCGAGCACGAGCCACTCGTACGAGATCACGCAGCAGCCGGCCTACGGCACGGCCGCGATCCGCAGCGACGGCCGCGTCCGCGTGTGCACGAACGACGGCGTTGCCGGCGATGACGTGCTCGTCGTCGCGGTCACCGACACCGCGAACCCCATGCGCAAGCTGTCGATCCGGATGCCCGTCGTGATCGACGACGGCGATCCCGGCAGCGACTGCGACCCCGAGGATTTCGGCGAAGATGGTGGCTGCTGTGACTCCGGCCGCAGCGCGAGTGGATCGCTTCCGCTCGGGCTCGGCGTGCTGCTCGTCCTGCGCCGCCGCCGCACTCGCTGACGGTTCCGAGCTACGCTCGGCCCATGTCCGAGATGTGGATGAAATGCACGGAGTGCCGGACGGAGATCGCGTACGGAGTCATGTACTGGCAGTGCAGCGTCTCGACGTGCAACCGCAGCCGCATGCCGCTCTACTTCTGCTCGGTCGGCTGCTGGGACAGTCACCTCTCGATGGTGCGCCATCGCGACGCATACGCCGTCGAGGTTCGCGCGCCGAGCAAGGAAGCGTGGGCGCACGAGCAGGCGAACGCCGAGCCGATCAAGCCGCTACCGCAGACGCCCGATCGTCCACCGCCGGGCGCCGTTCCGATGCGAGCCGTGAGCGGCCCCGCTCCGACGCCCATCGCGTTCCGGCCGTCCGCCTCGGGCTCGGCCGCGATGCCGAGCGCGAACCCGCCCGCGCGCCGCGTCGTCGAGTCGTCGTCATCGTCGGACGCTGGCGGCGGCTCGCAGTCGTACTCGACCTCGACCGGCGGCCCCGCCCTGTCGAGTACGTTCGACAAGGACATCCTGATCGTCGTGTCGAAGCTGAAGAAGTACATCAAGGATCGATCGGGCATGAACTGCTCCGACGGGGTCGTCGACATGCTGTCCGAGCACGTCCGCAACATCGCCGATGAAGCGATCCGCGCGGCCGCGCGCGACGAGCGCAAGACCGTCCTCGATCGCGACATCCCGAAAGCGCGCCGCTAACGGCGAACGGCGCGCGCCGTCGTCAGCCAGAAGCCGCCGACCTCGCGCCACGTCGTCTCGATCGCGAGCGGCAGCTCCGACGTCACGTGCGCGATGCCGTCGTCGGTGACGTCGAGCTCGACCTCCGTGAACGCGACGTAGCGGCGCACGAACGGATCGACCGCCTTGTAGATCGCTTCCTTGATCGAGAACCGCAGCGTCGCGCCGAGGCCGCGGCTGTGCTCGTCGAGGGCGGCCTGCTCGCGCGCCGTGAGGATCCAGCGCGCGATGTCCTGGCGCGACGGTGCGGCGCGCTCGAGATCGATGCCGACGCGCGCGGGCCCCGTCGGTGCGACGAGCGCCGCCGCGCGCGCGCCCTTGTGGCTGACGGAGCCGACCCAGCCGTCGGGGAGGATCGGAGCGCCGCGATCGTCGGCGAGGATCGGATGGCCGGCGAGTGCGGGGGCGAGCTCGGCGAGCGTCGCGTGCAGCGCGGTGCGACCGGCGATCAGCTCGCGGCGGCGGACCGCGGAGAGCGTGGCGGCGAGGGCCCGCTCGGCGACGGGCAGCGCGGCGAGCGCGGCGTCGAGCGAGGTATCGGCGAGCTCGACGATCGTGCCGAGGCCGTGCGCGGTCTGGAACCGCTCGTGGGCATCAAGGCCTGGCAGGGGGCGCGCTCCGCGGCTGGGTGACCATCAGGTGATTCTGCTTGTTCTCGTCGGGATAACCGAAGCGAAATGACAGGTCCCGCACCGGCTGCTTGGCCCACAGCTTGATGAACTGGCCGCGCGTGTTGTGGCGGTCCTGAATGAAGTACGGCCCCGTGAACGTGCCGTAGGTGATCTGCTCGAAGCCGGCGGGGCCGGCGTAGCTCGGCGGGATGCCGGACGCGTCCGAGATCATCCAGGCGGTGTTCTTCAGGAGGTAGTTCCGGATCTGCGAGAAGTCGTCGTACCAGAGCAGGAAGCTCGCGGCCTTCGTCATCACGCTGACCTTGCCCTTGGCCTGGAGGTGCGCGAGGACGCGCGGATCCGCGGTGAGATGCGCGTCGTCGAGGTTCATGAGGATGTGGCGATAGGTGCGGAGCGGTGCCTTGGGATCGCTGCGCGGGCGGTACTGGATCTCGACGTTGGCGAACACCGACTCCATGGCGAGCCACAGGTGCTTGCTCGCGTCGAACCGCTTCTTCGTCCTGGGCTGGCTCGCCTTGACCGCGGCGACCCGGCGCTCGAGCTCGTCATTGGAGAGATAGACGAGTGAGCCGTCGGTGTTGATGTCGAAGTAGCGCAGCGAGACGGGCTCGAAGTCGAACACCGCGAGCCCGGCGAGCGCGAACATCAGCGAGCCCGGGAGCTCGGAGTACGCGGCGGCCTGCAGGCTCTTGGTCGTCGAGTGCGCCGAGCGATAGAGCCGGCGGATGTCCTTGCCGATCGTGCCGAGGTCGGTGGAGAGCTGACCTGACTTGATCGTGTCGATCGCGCGCACGTCGCCGGGCGCCTCGAGCGAGATCGTCGTGATGTCGGTCGCGTCGGGGAACACCACGAGTGCCGAGGTCAGGTCGCCGCCACCGAACGGATACACGACGGTCGTCGGCGCGGTCGCCGGGCGAAGCTTGGCGATGAACGCGCCGGCGATGTCCGCCCACGCGCGCTTGTACGAGGCGTAGAGGCTCGTCATCGAGGTGCAGTGCGAGGCGATCGTCCGCGCGCTGAACCGCGCCGGAATTGCCTCGTCACCACCGCATGCAGCGACCCGATAGAGGGCGCGGGCGGCAGGACCAAAATCGGTTCCGGGGGCGTCGGCAGAGGCCTGGGAGGCCAGGCTGGCCAGCAGCAGCAGCGTGAGGGTACGGCTCATGCGGGGGCGTCTTTTCGCACGAGTAGACGAGGACTTGCGAGGGTTTGTTCGAAGCCTGGCGGTGAAACCTGGGGAAGGTGAACCCCTGACACGCCCAACTACCCGGAACCCATTGGTCGGACCACTGGCACCAAAGCCGCAGTACCCCTTCCCATGAAACGCCTCGCCTGCCTGCTCCTCGTTGCTGCCGCGATGACCCTGTCGATGACCGGCTGCGGAGAGCCCAAGTCGATGCTCGTGCACCGCCCGGAGAGCCCGGTCGTCGACACCGCGGTGACCACGATGTGGACGAGCGAGATCGCGAGCGTCGCGCGCGATGGCGACTGGATCCTGACTCGCTCCTACTACGCGGTGTCGGATGCGATCGCGAAGCTCGCGCCGGGTGAGGACCTCTCGCACGCGTCGATCTACGACGCGAAGCGCGGCATGGTGATCGAATCGATCGGCTCGGGCGTCCGCGAGATTCCACTGTCGAACCTCGTCTCGCGCAACCACTACCTCATCATCGTTCGCCCGAGCAACATGACGGCGGCAGAGCAGACCGAGGCGGTCGAGCGCGCGCGGACCAAGATCGGCCTGCCGTTCGACTACGCCGGTGGCGTTGGCTTTGACAACCCGGACAAGTGGTACTGCTCGGAGCTGGTGTGGTGGGCGTCGAAGACCGAGGAGCGCAGTGGTGTCCACGAGACGGTGATCACGCCGTCGAACCTCCTCGACTACGGCCAGGTGATCTACTGGAGCGGCAAGCGCGACGAGCCGCAGGTGATGCAGCTCGCAACGGAACGTGCAAACGACCGCGCGCCGCGCACCGCGCCGGCAATGCAGATGGCGTCGCGCTAACGCGCTGGCGGCTGTGCCGATCGAGGTGACGACGCCGGGGGCTCATCCTCGATGCCCCTTGCCCGTTTCGGTAATTACGCTGTCATTACCGATTTCGCCCGCGAGGGTTCCGAACCTACCCGCAGGCTCAGCTCACGTGTTCACCGAGGCGATCGTCGCGCCGAGATCCGTGAGCGCCGCGGCGAAGCCGGGATACGACGTCGCGACGTTGTCAGCGTCGTCGATGTGCGTCGGCCCGGTCGCGATCAGGCCCGCGACCGCCGCGGCCATCGCGATCCGATGATCGCCGTCGGCGTGGACGTTGCCGGGTTCGAACGGGCGATCGGGGCGACCCTCGACGGCGAACCCATCGGGGCGCGCCTCGCACGAGATGCCGAACGAGCGCAGCATCGCGCAGGTCGTCTCGACGCGATCGGACTCCTTGACCCGCAGCTCCTCGGCGTCGCGAACGATCGTGGTGCCGCGGGCGCGCGCCGCGAGCACGGCGAGGATCGGGAGCTCGTCGATGGAGCGCACGGCGAGGTCACCGCCGATCGTGATGCCGCGCAGCTCGCGCGCGGGTCCATGGATCACGAGGTCTGCGATCGTCTCGGGGCCAGCCGCGCGGGCATCCTCGATCGAGACGTGGCCGCCCATCGCGGTGATCGCGTCGAGAAAGCCGGTCCGCGTCGGGTTGATGCAGACCCCGGGGAGCCGGACCTCGCCCGCGCCGGCGATCAGCGCGGCCACGACGAGGAACGCGGCCGACGACGGATCGGCCGGGACCTCGAAGCCGTCGCACGCGAGCCGGCGATCCCAGCCGCGGGTGTCGACGGTCGTGATACGGCCGTGCACCGTGAGCGGCGCACCGAGGTACGCGAGCATCCGCTCGGAGTGATCGCGGCTCGGACCTGGCTCGGTGATCACGCTGATGCCATCGGTGTAGAGGCTCGCGAGCAGGAGGGCGGTCTTGACCTGCGCCGACGCCATCGGCAGCGTGTACTCGGTCGCGGTCAGCTTTCCGGAGGCGGGACCGACGGTGAGCGGCGGCGTGACGTCGTCGCCCGTCCCCTGCCCCGTGATCTTCGCACCCATCAGCGCGAGTGGTGCGATCACACGGCGCATCGGTCGCTTGCTCAGCGACTCGTCGCCGACGAGCGTGGTCGGGAACGGCTGCCCCGCGAGGAGGCCGCACAGGAGACGAATCGTCGTGCCCGAGTTACCGCAGTCGATCGGCTGCGTCGGTGCGCGCATCCCGAGGAGGCCGGTGCCCGCGATGACGAGTGCCTTGTCGTCGCGCGTCACGACGGCCCCGAGCGCGGTGATCGCCTTCGCGGAGCGACCGTTGTCCGCACCGTCGCCGAGACCGAGCACGCGCACGGGTGTCGCGGACAGCAGCGAGAACAGGAGCGCGCGATGTCCGATCGACTTGTCGCCGGGGATCGCGACGGTGCCGGACAGAGGGCGGGTGGCGGGCTCGACGATCAGCTTCATGACTTCCCTTGCAAGTAGGCGTTCGCACGCTCGACGACGCGCTTGAGATGAGCCGGACCGATCGCGACGATCGTGCGCACCCAGGTGCCGCGAGCGACGAGCTTCGCGCGTTCGAGGCTCGATGGAATCCCGAGTGCACGGATCGCGGGTTCGTCGGCGAGCCCGGCGAGCACACCGCGCATCCCTGCCTCGAGACGCTTCGCGGGATCCTTGGCCTTCTTGTTGCCGGGGTCCGCGGCGTCGGCGTCGACGATCATCGCGAAGTCATCGACCACGTCGGCCCAGATCGAGACCTGCGCCGGCGTCGTGTCGAGGCCGGTCTGGCGTGCGAGGGCCACACGCGCATCGAACGAGAGCCGCGCCGTGATCCGCAGCGACGCGCCCGGTGCGTTCGGTGGCATCGCGTGATCGCGAAGCGCGAGCAGCTCCGGCGACGCGACGATCGGCGGCCCCGATCCGGCATTCCCGATCCCGGCGAGGGCGGCACGCGCCTCGACCTGGGCGATCCACTCGGTCGGGCCGAGCGCCCACATGCCGTCACCGAGGCGGGTGGCGCCCGCGAGCTTCGAGAGATCCTCCGGCGTCGCGATCACAGTGACAGTCGCGGCCTGCGAGGTGCCGAGCCCGTACGACGCGAGCACGATCGTGTTCGCCTTGGCGAGCGGAGACATCGGAACGTCGTCGGGGATCCCGGCCAGGCCCTCGCCGGTCAGCGCGGTCGTGACGAGCGCGCCGATCACGGGGTTGGTGCGGAGCCGCACCAGATCGAGCTCGATGATCACCTGCGCGCCGTCGGGGAACAGCGGCAGGATCCGATCCGCGACGGTCTTGGGCGCCGTTCGCTCGGGCGTCGTCGCGACCGGCTTGGCCGGGGTGCTGCCGCAGCCGGCGATCACCAGCGCGAGCGCCAGCCCGGCCGCGCGCATCACGCCGCCAGCACGTCGTTGAGCGTCGCGATCACGCGCGGCATGTCGACCTCGCGCCCGACCGAGACACGGATGCAGGTCGGCAGTCCCCACGCAGCCATCGGTCGAACGATCACGCCCTTGCGCAGGAGCTGGTCGTAGATCGGCGGCGACGGCCGACCGCAGTCGATGAGAACGAAGTTCGCGAGCGACGGAAACACACGAACGCCTGGTGCCGAGACCTCCGCGCGCAGCCGCTCGATCTGGGTGCGAGCGTGGCGCGCGCTGGCCGCGAGGTGCTCGGTGTCGTCGAGCGCCGCGATCGCCGCGACCTGCGCGAGCGTCGAGACGTGAAACGTCCGGCCGACGCGACCGAGCACGTCGATCACCGCGGGATCCGCGATCGCGAACCCGATCCGGAGCCCGGCGAGTCCGTAGATCTTGGAGAACGTGCGCAGCACGATCACGCGGCGATCTTCGCGCTGGAGCGCGAGCCCGTCGACATGATCGACCTCGGGCCACTGCGCCGCGTACTCGGCGTACGCCTCGTCGATCACGAGGAGCGCGCGCTGCGGGAGGGCGGCGAGCACCTTCGCGGCCCCGGCACGCGTGATCACCGAGCCGGTCGGGTTGTTCGGAGTGCCGAGGACGACGAGCTTGGTGCAGGGCGTGATCGCAGCGATCAGCGCATCGACATCGCACGCGAGGTCCGCGGTGACCGGAGCAGCGACGAACGGGCGACCGGCGACCTGCGCGGCGAGGCGGTACGAGAGGAACGCGGACGTGTGCGACAGCACCTCGTCGGTCGGATCGCAGGTCGCGAGCACGAGCTGATAGAGGAGATCGTTCGAGCCATTGCCGAGGGCGATCGCGCCGAGCGGGACCTCGAAGCGCGTCGCGAGCGCGCGGCGCAGCGCGAAGCCCCCGGCATCGGGGTAGAGGTGAAGGCTCGCGAGGGCCGCCGGGAGCGCCGCGACGGCTTTGGGGGACGCCCCCAGGGGATTCTCGTTGGAGGCGACCTTGATCGCCCCGGTGATCCCGAGCTCGCGCTCGAGCTCCTCGATCGGCTTTCCGGGCTGATACACGTCGAGATCACGGACGTGGGCCGGGGTGAGCTCGTCAAACCAGCTGGTCACGGGCGGACCCTACAACGCCGACGGCTCCCGTGGAATGCCCGACACGTCGGGTCCGGTCTATAGTGCAGCCCCGATGCGCCGTACCCCCGTGGGCCTTCTCGTGGCCGCCGCGATCCTCCTGATCCCGGCGCTCGCGTTTGCCGGTGGCGGCGGTGACTTCCAGGAGTATGCAGGCCGTGGCTGGGGCTGGATGTACCTCGGCTCGTTCGGTGCGGGCTTCCTCACGTCGCTGACCCCGTGCGTCTACCCGATGATCCCGATCACGCTGGGCATCTTCGGTGCGCGCGGCAAGGACGTCCCGATCGGGCGCCGGCTCCTGCTCGCGACGGCCTACGTCGTCGGGATGGGACTCACGTATGCCGTGCTCGGCGTGACGTTCGCGATGCTCGGCGGCTCCGCCGGTGCGCTGCTCTCGAACCCGGTCGTCGTGATCCCGATCGTCCTCCTGTTCGTCGCGATGGCCGCGTCGTTGTTCGGTGCGTTCGAGCTCAACCTGCCCGCGTCGTGGCAGGCGAAGATGAACCAGGTCGGCGGCAAAGGCTTCGGCGGCGCGTTCGCGATGGGTCTCGTCGGCGGCTTCATCGCCGCACCGTGTACGGGACCGTTCCTCGCGGGCCTGCTCGCGTTTGTCACCACCACGCGCGACGTCGTCGGTGGAGGCTCGCTGCTGTTCGTCTACGCGCTCGGCATGGGCGTCCTGTTCTGGGTGCTCGCGGCCGCCGCGATGGGTCTGCCCAAGAGCGGTCGCTGGATGGACTCGGTGAAGTCCGGCGGCGGCGTGCTGCTGCTGATGGGCGCGCTCTACTTCCTGCGCCCGCTCCTGCCGTGGATGCGCAAGGTCGCGTCGCCGGAGCCGTGGTTCCTGTGGGGCTCGATCGGCCTCATCGTCGTCGGTGTCGTGATCGGCGCGATCCACCTGACGTTCCACGACACGATCGGTCACAAGATCCGCAAGGGCCTCGGTCTCGCGCTGCTGCTCGCCGGCATCTTCGGCGTGTGGACCTGGCGCCTGACGCCGAAGCAGCACCTGCCGTGGGCGAGCGACGAGAACGCCGCGTACGCGCAGGCGCGCGCCGAGGGCAAGGGCGTGATGGTCGACTTCGCCGCGTCGTGGTGCACCCCGTGCGAGGAGCTCGAGCTCGTGTTCGGCGATCCCGACGTCTACGACGAGCTGACCTCGCGGTTCGTGCCGCTGCAGTTCGACGTGTCGAAGGGCGACGACGCCGACATGGAGAAGCGCGGACGCTACGGCGCTGCGACGCTGCCGGCCGTCGTGTTCATGGACACCAAGGGCAACGTGCTCGGGCGCGTGACCACGCTCGTCGAGCCCGCCGAGTTCCTGGACATCATGCGGCCCGCGGCAGGTCAGCTCACGGCCTCGGGCGCGCCCGCGCCGAAGCAGCCCTGAGGTCAGAGCTTGAAGTTTCCGCGGAGCACGAGCAGCGCCTCGGCCTGAATGCTCTGGTAGTGCGTCGACACGTCGTTCGCGACGGCGGGTCCTCCGCTCTTGAAGAAGTAGCCGTACGACACCGGAATCGAGATGCCGATGTCGAAGACCTTGTTGAGGTGCTTACCAAAGCCGAACGAGCCCTGGAGCAAGAAGCCCTTGTCCGTGAGCTCGTCGTTCGACAGCGGCGGCATCACCTGCTGACCGGTCCCGACGCCGAAGAACAGCATCGTGCCGAGCTGGGCGTACGTACCCTTCCCCGCCTTCGTGTCGGCCGGAGACTTCGAGCCGAGCCCGATCTCGAACTGCAGACCCGCGCCGAACTGGGTCCACGTCGAGAGGCTGCCGCCACCGACGTACTGGTGGTGCTGGACCTCGATGGCCATCACGAGAATGCGCGCGCCGAGAGCGACGCCGTAGACGCCGGGTGAGGCGTTCTCGAAGTACGCCTCGTCGTACATGTTGGTCCCGTTGTTGACGAGGTCTCCGCCGGTCCCCTTCCCGTACATCCCGCCGCCGTGCGCCTCCGCGTAGAGCTTGAAGACATTGGCCTCCGCCGGAGCAGGCGCGAAGGACACGACCATGGCAACCGCAGCAAGGAGTCCACGCATTGGGTGATTGTCACCGGTTTCGGTGGGTAGCGCCAACCGTGAGACGCGGCGCGTGGCCCCGCTCACAAGGGCCGCGTATGCTCGGTGGGCATGCAGCGGCTCCTCGTGATCTCGATCGCGCTCGCGATCGGATGCCGCGACGAAGGTATGGCACGGCTCGCGGACGTCAAAGCCAACGTCTGCGCGTGCAAGACGGCCACGTGCGCCGAGGCGGCGATGAAGATCATCCCGGCGACGAACATCAAGTCGAACCCACGCTCGCAGCGGATCGCGCGCGACATGCTCGACTGCCTCGCGAAGCTGTATGCGAACGAGCACCCCATCACCGGCCCGGATGATCTCGAGGCGACAGACTCTGCGACCGCGCCCGCGACGCCCTGATCGTCAAAGGCTCTTGACGTTGGTCAACGCCAAGGAGCATCGAGCACCGAGGACGCGCCACGTGAGCGTCACGGCTTGTCCTTGGCGGGGCCCGATGGACCGAGCTCGGCCTCGAGCACGGGCAGCTCGGGCATCGGCCCCGCGCGCTCGTCGAGCTCCTTCTCGATGATCGTCTTCTCGCCCTCGTCGGCGACCGGCACGATCTTCATCCCGCGCGTCGAGCCCGGCATGATCAGCGCCATCGCCGGTGTCACGACGATGTCCGCGTCGGACTCGCGGCCGAAGAACGCCGTGTGCTCGTAGTAGCGGACCGCGTAGCGCACGAGGACCGCGAACGTCGCCGCGATCGGCACCGCCAGCACGACGCCGACGAACCCCAGCAGCTTGCCGCCCGCGATCACCGCGATCAAAGCGGCGGACTCGGACAGGCCGACGCGATGCCCGACGATCTTTGGCGTCAGGATTGCGGCCTCGAGCAGGTGGAGCACCACGATCACGCCTGCGACCAGCCCGAGGGTCTGCGTGTCGCCTCCGGCGGCGAGAGTGACCAGCCCCGCAATCGCAGCACCGACGAACGTTCCGACAAACGGGATCACCGTCAGCGCGCCGACGAGCAGGCCGATCGGAACCGAGAGCGGCATGCCGACGATCGTGAACGCGATCGCGTACAGCACCGCGAGGATCGACGTGACGATCGCCTGTCCGCGCACCCAGCCGGCGACGACGCGGTCGATCTCGCGGATCACCTCGCGGACCTCGGAGCGCCGGCGCGGCGGGATCATCTGCTCGATCCGCTTCATGAGGTTCGGGAAGTCGACGAGGAAGTAGAACGAGAACACCGGCACGAGCAGCAGCTCGGCGAGCACCGCGATCACCGCGAGCACGCCGCCGACCGCGGCCGACGCCACCGCACCGAGTGGACCCGAGCCAGCCGAGAACGCTTGCTGCAGCCGCTCGCTCGTGACCTCCTGGCGCCACTCGTGGGGGATCTCGATGCCGAAGCGATCCTCGGCCCACACGCTGAGGTTGGCGACCATCCGCGGCAGATCCTCGACGAAGTCGCGCAGCTGGTCGGCGACCACGGGTGCGCCGAGCGTGATCGCGGTCGCGATCACACCGATGAACGAGATCAGCAGGATCCCCGCGCCGATGGGGCGGCTGAGGCCACGGCGGACCATCAGCTCGAGCACCGGATTCAGGAGATACGCGATGCCGAGCGCCGCGAGGATCGGCGCGAGCACGTGCGCGAGGTACCCGAGCACGGCGTAGCCGAGCACGACGAACGTCAGAATCAGGAGCCAGCGCAGGAGGCTCAGGACTTGCCGCAGATGCGGTTGCGTGTCGCCACTCACCCGCTACGGGCGTACCACGAACCGGCGCGCGATCAGATCGACGGGCCGCAGAGATCGATGGGGATGCACGCGCCGGTGTAACAGCCGCCCGAGATGCCGGGCGTCGTCTGCGGCGGACACGCGGGCGTCACGCGATCGCACGTCACGGTGCCGCGGCAACTACCAGGGGTCGTTCCTTCGGGCACGCACAGCTCGAACGGGCGATCGCAGTCGGGCATCCCCGACCCGCACCCGCCCGAGTGGATCGCGGTACACGCCGCGCTCCGCGAGCAATCCCATGCATCGGCCCCGTGGCACATGACGCTCACGTCGGGGATCGTGTCGACCGGAAAGCAGCCGAGGAAGTCGGTGAAGCAGTCGCTGGGCCCGATCGTGCACTCGGCAATCTTGATCACGCGGCACTGCGGATCCGCCGCGCACGCGCCGTCGGACAGGCTCTCGCAGACATGGCCACAGTAGTTCCACGACGGGATCGGTGGGATCGGCTTCACCCCGGCGACCGCGGGCTCGGTCGCCAGGGGGCACGGACCGCACTCGGCGTTGCACGGCGAGGAGAACCCCTGGCAGGTCAGGTTTCCCGGATCCCGGAGCGGGGCCATCGCGATCGCCGGCTCGGCCTTGGTGTCCTCGGCGACTGCGCAGATATCTGGCGCGTCGTCGCCGCCGTTGAACCACAGCGTGCACCCCGAACAAAGAACGAACACGAGAGCGGCAAGGCTACGCATGAGGCACCACCTCGCAAGGTACGCGCCAAGACCGGGCGTCCGCAATGACGACTACTTGGCCGGCCCGACCCTCAGGAATCCGTGACCCGCAAGGCACTCAGGGGAGGATCGGCGCCAGCTCCATCGCGACGCTCTTGCGGTCGGCACGCCCGACGGTGAGCTCGAGATAGGCCGAGAAGTAGTCGTCGTGACGCAGCTCGAAGCGATGCGTCCCCGGGGTCACGGCTATGCCGCCGCCGAGCGCCTCGAGCGGCGCGATGAACCGGCCGTCGACGTAGACCTGCGCCTCGCGGACGTTGCTCTTCACCTTGATGATCGCATCGTCCGCCGTGACGCCGTTGGGCCCGACCTTGGGGCCGCAGCTCGCGAGCGCGAGAACCAACAGCACGCTCTTCACGGCGATCCCGACAGCGTGAGCTCGACAATGTCGGCGACCACCTTGACCTTGACGCTGGTGTCGGTTGCAGGCGCCGTCTTCGCGATCTTCGCGATCCGCTCGACGGACTCCGTCGTCGTCACGCCGATCACCCAGCCACCGGGCGACAGCCGGCGCAGCACCGCGCGCTGCACGCCCTTCGCGCCCTGCAGATACTTCAGCTCGGCCGTGACGATGCCCCACGGCGTCTTCGGCGCGAGCCGCACGAGCACCACACCGGGCTCGCTCGTCGGCGTGTCGTCGCCCGAGAACAATCCGTTCGGCTTCGTCAGCGCCTGCCGGGCAGGTGGCAACACGTCCGTCGATGCGCCGACGAGCGCCTCGTCGACCGCGTGCTTGATCACCGCGTCGTCGTTGCCGCGCGCCGCGGTCGTCGCGGTGCCCTCCCCGACCAGCTTCTTGCCGCGACGCTCGATCACGCGCACGTTCGCGGTCACCAGCACGCCGCTGCTCGCGATGCCGCGCACGGGCACCGCCTCGCCGATCCTCACGCCCGCGATCGCCGCGAGCTCGGTCTTCGCCTCGGTCGCGTACGCCTCTGCCTCGTCATCACCGAGCGGCAGCTCGCCGTCCGCGCGGGCGGCCGGGCCCGACGCCGGTGCCCGCTTCACGGCCATCCCGCCCGCACGCAGCGCACTCGAGAGCGCACCGAGCCCCGGGAGATCCTTCTCGGCCGATGCTCCGTAGCTCGCGCGAACGTCACCTCCGCTCTCGTTGATGCGCAGGAGCACCGTGACCGTACGGCCCTTCGAGGCCTCGCCCGCCGTCATCGTCGCGACGTTCATCTCTGCCAGCTTGGCGCGCACCTTGTCCCGATCGACACGCACCGTGACCTTGAGTTGCCGACGATCGTCCGCGGTCGTGTCCTTCAGCACCGTGAACTTCGCGACCCACAGCCGCGCACGGCCGGTCAGCTCGCGATCGAGATCCGTCTTCCGCGCGCTCCGAACGTCAGGCGCCACCAGCTCCGCGATCGCCAAACTCACCGCACGGCCGAAGGCCTCGTCGAGCGCCGCGACCCGCGGGTCACTGCCCGAGGTCTCCGCATCTCCCTCGGTCTCGTACGCAACGACGTCCTCGGCGCGCGCGACCCCGGTCACCGCAAGGAGAGCACCCAGGACGAGGAGACTGCGCACGCCAGGAGCCTAGCAAACGCTGGCGACGCGCGCCGATCGCGGCACTGCAAACGCGTGGCGGACCCCGCTTGTTCCCGTGATATGCCGGCGCCATGGCGATGAAGGAGACCGAAGGCTCGTTGCGCGCGTACTTCCTGATCGCCGGAGTGATCAGCCTCCTGCTCGGCATCCGCGATCTCTCCGACGTCACCAAGGTCCCGATCGGCTCCTTGCCCACGGACTGGCTGATCGCGATCTACGTCCCCCTGATCGTCCGCCTCGGCCTCGGTGCCGCGTACATCGTCGCCGGCATCTTCCTCAAGCCCGCGCTCGTAACCGGCGCCGGTTGGATCAAGCACATCCTCGTGCTCGCGCTGATGCTGATGGCGGCCAACGGCGTCCTCATCGTTGCCATCCTCGGCACCGACCTCGGCATGCAGGGCCTCGTCACCGCGATCATCGGGGTCGCGATCACGTTCTATCTCTACGCCAGCGTCACCCGCCTGGCGGCAGAAGCGCAGAGCCGCGCCACTGCGCCGGCCCCTTCGTCTGCCAAGGTCGCCTGAACTTCGGTACTCTGGTGGCCTGCATGCAAGCTAACTGCTGCCTCGCGATCTTGCTGTTGGTTGCGGGCTGTGGTCGCCGCAACTTCAACGTCGACGCAGGTATCGATGCGCCCGTCGACGCGATCACGTGCGCCGCACCTGACGCGGGCTGCCCGAATCCCAGCGTCTACGAATGCGGAGGGAGCTGCTACGTCTGGTGCCCGGACCAGGTATCCCGTCCAACCGCCGCGACTACCTGCGCTACGTGGGGAGGGTGCCTCGCAACGATCACCTCACAGTCAGCCAACGACTGCGTCGCGCGAGACATCGAGAAACGGGCCTGGATCGGAGCGCTCCAGGACAACACGGCCACCGACCCAGGTGATAAGTGGCGATGGTGCGACGCCACGCTGATCACGTTCGACCGCTGGAGCTCCGGGTTCCCCAAGGACTATGACTCCGTCGAGGATACCGATGCGCAGTGCGCCGTCATGTCTCCAGCCGGCGACTGGCGCGACGAACCCTGTGGGGTCGTTGCCGGGTTCGTCTGCGTCCGCCCGCTGTGACCGCGACGTCGCGCCGCACGAGCCGACGGCGAGGTGGACACCGGTTGCGAGACAAGTCATCCGTTCGTGTGCTCTCGCGATCACTTCGCGGTGACGATCACGAACAGCGTCGACTCTGCGGCCTTCGGCACGGCGGCCTCGATCGCACCGGGCTTGCTCGCGGTCGCCTTGATCCGTGGCGCATCCTTGGCCCACGCGGGCACCGCGGTGACGAACAAGGTCGGTGCGGCGAGGCCACCGACGGTGGTTCCGATCGCGGGCGTCGCCGTCGCGCCCTCGATCACGATCACCGGCGCGGCGGCGTCGCCCTTCGCGGGTAGCGCACGTGGGCCCGTGATCGCCTGGCGCAGTGCCTCGATCGAGACGGCCATCGTCACGCGCCACGAGCCATCGGTCTCTGGATCCGCGGTCAGCGAGATCGCCGCGGCGACGGCGCGATCGACGCGCGCCTTGATCGCGGCGTCGGTCAGCTTGTCGGCGAGGGTGCCGCCGGTCGCGAGCGGCAGCGCCGGGAGCTGCGCGGCGAGTGCGAGCTTCGCTGCCTCTTCCGCCTTGCGTCGCGATGGGCCGCGCGCGACCGCGGGGTTCGGCGCCTGACGATCGGCGAGGCCAACGCCCTTCGCGGTGACGAGGCCCTTGGCCCAGTCGACATCCGCGTACGCCGGCGTGGCGACCGCGATCAGCCCGACCAGCGCGAGGCGACTCACTCCCATTCGATCGTGCCGGGCGGCTTGCTCGTGATGTCGTAGACGACGCGATTGATCCCGCGGACCTCGTTGATGATCCGCGACGAGATCCGCCCCAGCAGATCGTAGGGGAGCTGGACCCAGTCGGCCGTCATGCCGTCGCGCGAGTGGACCGCGCGCAGCGCGAGGGTCTCCTCGTACGTGCGGGCATCGCCCATCACGCCGACCGAGCGGACCGGTAGCAGCACGCCGAACGACTGCCAGATCGACTCGTAGAGCCCCGCCGCGCGGATCTCCTCCTCGATGATCGCGTCCGCGT
Source organism: Myxococcales bacterium (assembly GCA_031421915.1). GTDB lineage: Bacteria > Myxococcota_A > Polyangia > Haliangiales > Haliangiaceae > JABFXX01. The sequence continues at coordinate 31,976 of JANOPP010000108.1, forward strand.
TGCGGAGCACGTCGAGGCGCGGCTTGATCAGCTGACCGAGGCAGCGGACCGCGAGACCTGGCCCCGGAAACGGCTGGCGCGAGATCATGTGCTGGGGAAGGCCGAGCTCGAGACCGAGCTGGCGAACCTCGTCCTTGAACAGCTCGCGCAGCGGCTCGACGAGCGCGAGCTTCATGCGCTCGGGCAGACCACCGACGTTGTGGTGGCTCTTGATGACGGCGGACGGGCCCTTGAACGAGACGCTCTCGATCACGTCGGGATAGAGCGTGCCCTGTGCGAGGAACGTCGCGCCCTGGATCTTCTTGGACTCCTCCTCGAAGACGGCGATGAACTCGTAGCCGATGATCTTGCGCTTGGTCTCGGGGTCCGTCGCCGAACCATCGATCGGCGCGAGCTTGTCGAGGAAGCGCTTCTCGGCGTCGATGACGCGGAGATCGACCTTGAAGTGATCGCGGAAGATCTGGTCGACGTACGTACGTTCGCCTTTGCGCAGGAGGCCGTTGTCCACGAAGATGCAGGTGAGCCGATCACCGATCGCCTTGTGGAGGAGAGCGGCGGCGACGCTCGAGTCGACACCGCCGGAGAGGCCGCAGATCACGCGACCCTCGGTACCGACCTGGTTGCGGATGCGCGCGATCGCCTCGTCGACGAACGACGCCATCGACCAGTCGCCCGCAGCGCCGCAGATGCCGAACAGCCAGTTGCCGAGGAGCTCGGCGCCGCGAGGGGTGTGGACCACCTCGGGGTGGAACTGCACGCAGTGGATCTTCTTGGCGGCGCTCGAGAACCCGGAGTACTTGCAGTTGTCCGACTCTGCGGTGTGCGTGAAGCCGGGCGGCAAGCCCTCGACGTGATCGCCGTGCGAGGCCCAGACCGAGAGCTCGTCTCCCTCGGGCGCGGTCTTGAACACGCCCTCGGACTTCGTGACGCGAACCGTGGCGCGGCCGTACTCGCGCTTCTCCGCGGGGCGAACGTCGCCGCCGAGGAGCTTGGCCGTGAGCTGAGCGCCGTAGCAGATGCCGAGAATCGGCAGCCCGAGCTCGTAGAGCGCGGGCTGGATCGTCGGGGCACCCTCCTCGTAGACCGACGACGGACCGCCCGACAGGATGATCCCGGTCGGCTTCATCGCCCGGATCTGCTTGAGCTCGGGATCGAGCGCGATCGTGTACGGGTGGATCTCGCAGTAGACCGCTTGCTCGCGCACCCGCCGCGCGATCAGCTGCGTGTACTGGGAACCGAAGTCGAGGACCAGGATCAGCTGATGTGCCACTGCGGGGGTACCTATTCTGCTCGGTAGTTCGGCGCCTCTTTGGTGATGATCACGTCGTGTACGTGGCTCTCGCGGAGCCCCGACGAAGAGATCTTCACGAAGCGCGCCTTCGCATGCATCTCGGCGATCGTCGCGCAGCCGAGATAGCCCATCGACGCGCGGAGCCCGCCGACGAGCTGATAGATGGATTCGCGGAGGGGGCCCTTGTACGGGACGCGGCCCTCGATGCCCTCGGGCACGAGCTTGGCGGGCGCCTCGACGTCGGCCTGGAAGTAGCGGTCCTTGGACCCCTCCTTCATCGCGCCGATCGAGCCCATGCCGCGGTAGCTCTTGTACGAGCGGCCCTGGAACAGGACGATCTCGCCGGGCGCCTCGTCGGTGCCGGCGAACAAGGAGCCGATCATGACGGTGTCGGCGCCAGCGGCGAGCGCCTTGGCGACGTCGCCCGAGAACTTGATGCCGCCGTCGGAGATGATCGCGACGCCGGAGCCCTTGGCCGCGGCGACCGCATCGCCGACCGCGGTGAGCTGCGGGACGCCGACGCCCGCGACGATGCGCGTGGTGCAGATCGAGCCCGGACCGACGCCGACCTTGACGGCGTTGACGCCGCAGTCGATCAGCGCCTTGGTGGCCTCGCCGGTCGCGACGTTGCCGGCGACGAGCTGGAGCTTGGGGAACTTCTTGCGAGTCTGGCGAACGGCCTCGAGCACGCCCTCGGAGTGACCGTGCGCGGTGTCGATGCAGATCACATCGCAGCCGACGGCGATCAGCGCCTCGATCCGGTTCTCGCGATCCCCGCCCACACCGACGGCAGCGCCGACGCGGAGGCGGCCGAGGTCGTCGGTCGCGGCGGTCGGGTTCTCCTCGGCCTGCTCGATGTCGCGGATCGTGATCAGGCCCTTGAGCTTGCCGCTGCCGTCGATCACGAGGAGCTTCTCGATGCGGTGCTTGTGGAGCAGCTCCTTGGCCTCTTCGAGACCGACGCCATCCTTCACCGTGACCGGGTTCTTGGTCATCAGCTCGCCGACCTGGAGATCGAGGCGACGCTCGAACCGCACGTCGCGGTTGGTCAGGATGCCGATCGGGCGCTTGTCGCTGTCGATCACCGGCAAGCCGCTGATGCGGTGGTGACGCATGATCGCGAGCGCGTCCTCGAGCGTGCTCGACGGCGCGATCGTCAGCGGATCGACGACGATGCCGGACTGCGCCTTCTTCACGCGATTCACCTCGCGCGCCTGCTCCTCGATCGTCAGGTTCTTGTGGATGAAGCCCATCCCGCCCTCGCGCGCCATGCGGATCGCGGTGGCGGCCTCGGTGACGGTGTCCATCGCGGAGCTGACGAGCGGCATCCGTAGCGGGATCGCGGGAGTCAGGCGCGTGGTGACATCGACGTCACGAGGGATCACTTCGCTGTACGCGGGAACCAGCAGGACGTCGTCGAACGTGAGCGCCTCCCTGAGCTGGTCCTCGAACATGCGCGCACACTACCTCATCGCGCTGACACCGGCACGCGCACCTGGAGGGACGAGGCCCCACCTCCGGGGCATTCACTCCCAGGGGTACACGACCCAACACACCGATTTGATACCGAGTACGGTGGCACGCTCATTGATGTTCCTCCGTCGTTCGCCGGGAGCCGACACATGACTCAACTCATTTCTTCGCTTACCTGTTTTGGATTCATTCTCCTCGCCGGTTGCCCCGGTGACGCACCCTCCGGAGGCGGAGTCGATGCTGCCGCCGAGGTCGACGCCGCCGTCGATGCCGCGCCGGGAGACGTCGGCCAGCGCCTGACCGGCAAGGCCATGGACTACTTCAGCGCGAACACGCCGATGGCGGACGCGACCATCACGAGCGACGGCGTCGCGCCCGTGATGATGGCGACGAGCGTGAACGGCGGTGACTTCACGTTCGAAGGCGCACCGACCGGCAGCAAGATCTACTTCTCCGTGGCGCGCGCGCCGCTGTACCGACCGACGCGCAACGCGCCCGTCACGATCGAGGGCGTCGCGGTCGTCCAGAACCTCTATCTGGCGACGATCGCCGACATCAACCGGCAGTACACGACGGTCGGCCTGCCGCCGCCGCTCGCGACCGGTGGCAAGGCGGTGATCTTCGCCGAGCTCAACAAGAACAACGGCATGCCGCTCGACGGCATCCCGGTCACCAATATCACGCTCGTCAACGCGCTCGATCAGCCGGTTGCCGGCGTCCTGGGTCCGTACGTGTTCGGCGCCCTCGACATCGAGCCCGCGCCGCTTCCGCCGGCCATCGCGACTGCGACGATCGTCGCCGGTCGCTCGCGGATCGCGTTCCTCGACGTGCCGCCCGGCAACCACACGCTCAAGGTCATCTATCCCGCCGGCGGTGGCGGCAACACGACGATGACGGTCCCGGTGACCGTGGTCGCCGACGGCGCGACGCTGGCGCGATCCGGCGGCACGATGGGCGGTGGCGGAACGCCGCCCGTGATCGCGAACCCGACGTTCGCAGCACACATCTATCCCAAGCTGCAGAAGGCGGCCCTCGGTGGTCTCGGCTGCGCCAACTGCCACACGCTGGGCGGACCCGCGGGCGGCATCATCCAGTACGACCTCGGCGCGACGATCACGCTCGAGAACATGAAGGCGCGCCCTGGCCTCATCAACCTCCTCGCGCCGGTGGAGTCGCTGCTCCTCACCAAGCCCCTCTACGAACCCGCGCCCTACAACCACCCGAACGCGACGTTCA
>JANOPP010000109.1:0-13266 GCA_031421915.1 Myxococcales bacterium
GTGTCCATCCAGAAGCGGCCGGGCAGGACTTGGCGTGGGACCGACATGAGCGGAGCACCAGCACGTTGCTTGCCAGCGGCGAAGTTCGCGACAACGCTCGCGACGGCCATCGTTCGTGTCCGGCGATCGGCCGGACGCGGCCGAGGAGCGGACATGCTGCCGGACACCCCTTGGCAATCCTTGTCCCCGCACGACAACAACGTCGGAGCGGGCGACGGGGAGCGGGCGACGGGGAGCGGGCGACGGGGAGCGGGCGACGGGACGGACCACGACGGACCACGTGCAGCTCGGTGCCGCAAACTTCGCGGAGGTCGAGACCGCGTTCGCGCGCCTGCTCTGATTCAGTCGAACACGAAGCGGTCCTGTCTCGCCTCGCGGACGCTCAGATCGCGGACACCATACGCGGCGTGGACATCGCCCCGTCGATCGCGACGCATGTGCGACGTCGGGCCAGGATGATCTCGCGACCGGTGGGGCCCAAGACTACGGCATGGACCTCAAAGTATGGTCGAGGTTGAATGATGCCTCGGTTCCCAACCGGACACGCGCGGACGCGCCCCTCGCGACCTGCTCAAGAGCCGGCGGCCTTCTTGCTTGCCAGCACTAGCCGTAGTGCGTCGTTCACGGCTTCCGCGGACCCGAAATGCGACCATAGATCGGCGTCGATGGCGACGATCTCGCCCGCGCTTCGCCCGACGTGATGACCACGGCCGGGACGCCGGTGAAATCGATCGTCACTGATCTCCGGCATCTCGTCGAGTGAGTCGGGACTCGGGTCATTCTGCTTCTTCATAGCGTCTTCGTTCCTGAGGCGTCGCGCCGCGCGCGCTGATGATGCGGAGCCGGTCGTTTTGCTCGGTGGAGACAATGTAGAGGATACGCCCCGCCGGAGAAGCTGCCAACGTGATCAAGTGGGCGGTCTCGACGAGGTCTTCGAAGTCCAACGATAGCGGGTCCTTCATCGCGATCACGGCTTCTTCGAACGCAACACCGTGCTTCGCCAGATTGGTCTCGGCCTTCTGACCATCCCACTCGAAATCACCGTGTACGACCGTCGACACGAACTGGACGATACGCGGCAGATCTGACGATGGGCGCTTGCGGCAGCCGCTCGTGCTGCCGGGGTCGGGTCCCCGAACCTCTGCTCCTGGGGTGAGCCGGAGCGGGGTTGGATCCGCGCGCGGGGTCAGAGATCGCGAACCCGGCGCACGTCATCGATAGCCACGGTGTACTGGGGCCACGCCGCGACGGCGCATGCACGGCAGTGCATTCGCTGCGGCGCAAGAACAAGGAGCGCCCATGAGGCGCGATGGTGGATACGCTGTTGCGGCATGGTTCGTCGGCCCGCGATGAGGAGAGACCAGACCCGGGTTGGAGCCGCGCGCAGGTCTGAGATCGCGAACCCGGCGCCCCTCGTCGTTGGCAACCGGTGTGCTGGCGCGACGTGAGAAATCCAGCGCACGCCACCCCCTTGGCAATCCTTGTCCCCGCACGACAACAACGTCGGAGCGGTCGAACGCCATTCGCGAGGGCTCCGTGATACCAGGCAAGAATGTCGTTCTCCGTCGTCTCCCTCGCCACCGCGTTCACGCTCCTCTGCTTCGTTGGTTGCAAACAGGAGACGAAGAGCGCGCCGACGCCAGCGACTTCCACGCCAACGTCTCCGACCCCCACCACACCCGTCGAGCCACCCGCCACCAAGACTGCTCAGACCGCGGTCACTGGCGTGCCCCGCCAGACGATCGATGCCGAACCCGACTGCTCGAACTACCCCGTCGCCGATATCGAACGCGTCTGGGGCCCGGGTGTGCAACCGCCGGCGCCCGGTGGCAGCAACAAGGTCCGCCCGATCACCGGTCCCACCAACTATCAGTGGACCTGCCGCTACGACTACGACGATAGCCTGGGCCTCAGCGTCGCGCTCGAGTTCCGGGTCTGGGCCACCGACGACGAGGCCAAGCACGATTTCGCCAGCATCCGCCAAGGCGAAGAGAGCTTCGCGAAGCGACCACCAGATCGAGTACCTGCTGGGGATGAAGCCTTCGTCGCGGCACCGACCGCGAAGGATGTCAGCCGCCAGATCTATGTCCGCTCGGGGCGCGTCCGCGTGCTTTTCAGCGCGACCAACCTCGGCGGCACGCAGCCGGACTACACCAACAAGCTCGTGCAGACCTTCAAGCTCCGCTGGCCGTAGTTCGCCTGCCCGCCAGGCGCGCCGCGCGAACTTGTCGTGGAGAGGGTCCTCATGCTTGCCACGAACGTGGCATGTTCGTATGCTATTTGTATGATTGGAAAGCGTCGCTTGAGCGTGTCCGTTGACGCGGAGCTGATGGAAGCAGCAGAGGCTGCTGTGCGACGCGGTGAGGCCCCGACGTTGAGCGCGTACGTGAGCGAGGGCTTGCGGAAGCAGCTGGCGCATGACCGCCGTCTGCGAGCGCTCGCCGCCGCGATCAAGGAGTACGAGGCCGAGAGTGGCGTGATCACCGACGAGGACGTCGAGAACGCGGTCCGAACAGCGCAGAGCCGCGCGATCCATATGCGCCCTGTCAAGCCGTATGCCGGGAGGCTCCGGTCGTCCCAGGCATCCTCGCGAGCCTCCGAGCGGAAGTCGCGGCGATGAGCTTGATTGCCGATGCAGGCGGTTTGATCGCACTGGAGCGCCGCGACCGCACGGTGATCTCGCTGTTCGAACGCGAGCTGGCAGCGGGAAGATCTCCGATCACGCACGGCGGCGTTGTTGGCCAGGTGTGGCGTGGTGGATCAGGTCGACAGGCACTTCTTGCACGGTTCCTCGAAGGCATGGAGGTCGCACCGCTCGACGGCGAGCTCGGCCGTCGCGCGGGCGTCCTCCTCGCGAAGACGCGAACGCGGGACGTGATCGATGCCGCGGTGGTCCTTCTCGCCGACAACGACGACTGGATCCTTACCTCGGATCCGGACGATCTCCGGCCGCTCATCGCCGCGGCCGGGCTCCACGTCGACGTAATCGAAGTCTAGCGAGTACCGGGTGCGCGAGTCGGTGCGCGAGCTTCACCGAGTCAATCGAAGACGAAGCTGTACTGCAGCGGCAACCGCCCGCCGACATCGAGGGGCGGCAAGGCGAGCGATTCGATCGCGGTGCGCAGACAGTCGTCGAGCTCGGGCGCGAGCGGCTTGCCGTCGTGATCCTTCAGCGCATCTGTATCGATCACGCTACCGAGATCCGGATCGCTGATCATCGTCATCTGCACGGCCGCGGTCGCGCCCGCGGGCTTGTCCCCGTAGCACTCGGCGAGGATCGGAATCGCCTCCTGGAGCGCGGCCCGGACCGTCGGGCCCACCTGCTCGAGGGCGATCGTGTCGTCGAGAACCGGTGCCGATCCACTCCCCGCGCCGCCCACACCGGACGTGCTCCGGGTAGCGCGCCCCCGCTCGCGAGCCGCCTCGATCTGGGCGCCGAGCTGCGTGCGCTCCTCGGTCCCGAGCCGCTGGACGCGCCGGATTGGCTCCCGCTTCGGACTCGCCGACCCGACCGCCGGAGGCGCCACGGCCCCGCTCCCTCCGGAGGTCCGCGGATTCGCAGGAACCTCGGTTCCTCGTCGCGAACGGAGCCACACCGCGATCGCCACTGCGACGCAGACCAGCACCAACCCGAGCACCCCGCGTCTGTTCATCAAAGCCCCGCGTTGCTAGGGTAGCGCCGTGGGACGCGCCTTCGAGAAACGTAAGCACACGATCTTCGCGCGCATGGATCGCGTGGCGAAGCAGTTCAGCAAGGTCGGCAAGGACATCGCGATCGCGGTGAAGGCCGGCGGCACGAGCCCGGACGGGAATCCTTCCCTGCGCCGCGCCCTGCAGAACGCGCGCGCGCTCAACATGCCGAAGGAGAAGGTCGACGCCGCGATCAAGAAGGCCAGCGGCCAGGGCGCGACCAACTACGACATCATCATCTACGAGGGCTACGCGCCGAACGGCATCGCCATCATGGTCGAGGCCGCGACCGACAATGTCACGCGCACCGTCGCGAACGTCCGCCATGCGTTCACGCGCTACGGCGGCAACATGGGCACGACCGGCAGCGTCTCGCGCATGTTCGAGCGCCAGGGCGTGTTCCGGCTGGACCCCGAGGGCATCGATCGCGACAGCCTCGAGCTCGAGCTGATCGATCACGGCCTCGTTGCGCTCGACGAAGGCGAGTCCGACAAGGGCGACAAGCAGCTCCTCGTACGCGTCGCGTTCACCGACTTCGGCACGATGGCGACCGCGATCGAGAGTCGCAAGCTGGCGCTGATCTCGACCGAGTCCGAGTACGTGCCGCTGACGCCGACCGAGCTCGCCGAGGACAAGGCCGAGGACGTCATGAAGCTCATGGCCGCCCTCGAAGAAGACGACGACGTCCAGAACGTCTACAGCAACCTCGCCTGACTAGTGGCACTGCCAGAAGGCAGTCCGCTCGAACACGTACATGACGCCGGCGTCGCCGAGGTTCATCGGCACGAGCGTCTCGTCGAACTGGCAGTAGAAGCCGCCGCGCTCGATCGCCTCGGACAGGCCCTCGGTGAAGTCGAGGCCGCCGTTGTCCGTCGGATCGCCCTGCACCCACTTCGGTACACCGCCGAAGTACGTCGCGATCTCTTGCGCGTTGAGCGGTCCAGTCTCGAGCCGTGACGCCGGGATCTGCTGGTGCGCCGGCACCTGCTCGGGCTCGCCGCGCTTGATGTCGTGCGGCGTGATCAGCACGACGCGCGTGTACGGGTTGTTCGCCGTGTGCGCCTCGTTGTTATCGGGATCGAGACAGAACACCGCGAGCGCGCGGTTCTTGGGCACGAACGGCAGGTCGAGCGTGTGCAGATCGATCGTCAGGAGGTGCGTCATCGCGCGGCCCTCGTGCATCGGCCAGCTCTTCACGTCGATGCCGATCGGCTTTCCGCCGATGCGATTGACCTCCTTCGGGCCCGGCGTACCGTCGAGCCGCTTGAGCGCGGTGCGCGGCAGGAAGCCCTGCCGACCTGGACCGACCTCGAGCTTCGCCGTGTCCTTCGGATCCAGCGCTCCCGGAATGTCCGCCTGCGCTTCGATCTCGGTCTTGCCCTCCGATGGGAGGTAGATCCGGAACTGGAAGTTGTTGTCGCTGCCCGCCTTGATCGGGAAGCCGTTGGGCGTGAGGTTCTTGAGGACGAGTGTCTCCTTGCTGGAGACCTTCTTCGTCTCGCCGTTCTCTTCGACCTCGCGCTCGATCCACTGCTTGAGCTCGACGGTGAGTCCGTCGCAGACCTGGTCGGTCTTGCCGCCCTTGACCGTCACGGTGCCGATGGCGAACGCGCCTTCCTGGTGGTTACCGCCCTCGAGGTTGAGGCTCACCTTGGCGCCGCCGATTCCAACCGCCGTCTTCATCTTGTCGAAAAAGCCCATATCCGTTCTCCTTTGAATCCGACCACTCCATACCCGCCAGGGCGGGTGAGCTAGGCCGATACAATCGGCAGCACGCGGTTCCGGACGGACGCCGGTCCCGCGCAGTCGCACGGCGCGTAGTGTGGCGCCATGCGCCCTGCCCACGCAGCTCTCGTACTTCTGGTCCTCGTCCTCGGCGTCACTGCCTCCGCCGAGGCTCAGCCGCGCCCCATGACCAGCCCTGCCGCCGAACGTCTGCGCGCCGCCCACGCTGCGCAGGAGGCGGCACCCCCACCGGTCTTCGATGCCCGAACGTCGTTCGTCGACGCCTTGACCCACAACTTCGCCTGGATCCCGGGCGTGCTCGTGTTCCTCGCCGCCCTGATCAAGCGCGATCGGGGAGCGTGGTGGTTCGCGTTCCTCGCGGTGGTCGCGACCGTCGTGATCTTCGGCGCGCCATCCGTCGTCAGCGAGCTCGAGGGCTGGCTACAGACCACGATCGGAACGCTCGTCGGGACCTCGGTGGTCCTGGCGAGCACCTTCGGCCTGTTCGTGCTTCATCAGAAGCGCCTCGATCTGTTCGCGCGCACCGAGATCACGTTCGGCGTCGTCGGCATCGGCTACAGCGTCCACAACATCGGCGAGTCCGGCGCGTGGGCCGGACTCATCGTGTCGATCTATGGACTCGTCGAAGGCTTCACCCGCATGCGCGACGCCGACGGGACGAGCTCGCTGCTCGCGGCGTTCGACGGACCGACTACATCCGTCCGGTGAGCAGCATCACGACGAGGACGACCGCGATGATCGCCGCGGGCGACCAGACGGCCGCGCCGAACTTGCCATGGCCGAGGCCGCCACCGAGGAGAGCGATCAGGAGAACGATGATGAGAATGGTCAGCATGATGTAGGGAGATGGTGCAAAGCACCTGCCACCGCTATCCCGTATCGCTACCCGATAATCACGCAGTCTCGCTGTGCGCCGACGACACGATCGTAGCTCGGCGTCGCGTTCACAGCGATGCACCAGGCATCATGCGGTCCTTCGTCGAGCGACACGTTCCTGACCTTCGGGCCCGAGATCCAGAACTAGCGGGCGAGGCGCCACTTCGTGCGCGTGTACGCGACCCGGAAGCCGCGGCGCTCTGCGTTGCGCTGCGAGGTGCTGCCCGGCGTGGTGACCATCATCGCGAGGTCGCAGCCGCGACGGCGCGCTTCACCGAGACGCGCGGCGAGGAGCATGGCTTGTGCGCCGAGGCCGCGGCCCGAGGGGATCGTGCTCGCACCTGCGAGGAGCGCGACACCATCGTGGACACCGAGCGAGCCGGTCGCGATCGGAGCACCGTCGCGCTCGACGAGGAAGTGCACCATCGCGTGATTGGCCGCGGCCGTGGTCGCCATCGACCGCATGAGCGGGGCGAACAATGGATCGGCGGCCCAGCCCGAGACCGAGGTCTCGATCCACGCGGAATGATCGGCCGTCTCGGCGATGCGCACGCGCAGATCGATCGCGGGGGCGTCGAGCGGAGTATCGAGCGATTGCACGAGGACGGTGCTGAGCTCGTGCGGTCGGTAGCCGCGTTCGGCGAGGAGAGCGGAGCACTCGACGCCCGCGAGCGGGCTGAGCTCGTGCATGGTGTCGGCACCGCGCTCGGTGAAGAACGCTTCGATCGCGGTGAGCTGCTCGGCCGTGGCGGGGTTGAACAGGCCGAGGCCAAAGGTCTGGGTCATCGGCGAGTCGGCGCCGTCGAAGATCGCGTAGGTGCCGTCGAAGTCGCGCCACAGATGACCGAGCTGGGGCGCCGTGCGCTGGTTGGTCTCGCTGAACGTGGTGCTGACCATGCCCTCCAGGCGCTCGACGCGGCGCGACAGCGCGAGGTCCATGAACATGGGGCCGAGCTTCGCATGAGGTTCTCGATAAATTGGCCCCCCGCCGCGGGGTGGCCGATCATTCCGGGTGGTGAAGTTCGCTCCGACAGGCCCCCTCGCGCTCGTTGCCCTGATCGGGTGTGGCCGAGATGCTCCCGGGCCCGCCCCCGAGCCGGGCGAGACGCGCGATGCGGCGACCGCGAGCCGCTGGCTGGAGTGTACGGAGTCGGTGCGCGCGCCGATGGAGGTCGCGCTGCTCGCGAAGTATCGGCTCGAGAAGACCGACGAGCGGATCGACGGGCTGCGCTGCGTGACGATCCAGCTCGGGCCATTGCCGGCGTTCTTCGTCGAGCTGATCGCGGCCGAGGGCGAGAAGCACCGGCGGCTGCTCGGCGTGATCGCGACCGACGGTACGACCGAGCTGGTGGGACTGCGCGATGGTCGCCTCGAGTGGGCGCAGCTGCGCGGCGGCAAGGTGTGGTTCGAGACGCTCGATCTCGACGGTGATCGCTCCGACGAGGTGATCGTCCACTACGACGATCTGCGGCAGGACGCGGCATCGTGGATCGACGTGATCGTGCTGCGCGGCAGGTCGCTGACGGAGATCGTCGGTCCGCGCGTGTCGTACGACGATCCGGATCTCGACGACGACGTGTGCCACGGCGTGTTGTCGACGGAGCGGGCGGGAACAGCGACGCACCTCGTCGTCACCACGACGGCCTCGACGGGCAAGAGCGATCACTGCCTCGCACAGGGTCGCCACGTGTTCGCTCTCGACGCAGACCGCCTGGTCGCAGCCCCTTCGAGCACGCGCTGAACCGGCGCGCTAGGATCGCCGGATGCGCGCCGCGATCGCTCTCGTCCTGATCGCGTGCTCGGGGCCGCCGCGCGAGGTGGTGGAGCCACAGGTGCCGACGACGCCCGTCGTCCCGATCGCGGCGCCGATCGATGCGCCTGCCGGCGTCGATCCTCCTGCGGTCGTCGATGCTCCTGCCGTCGCGAAGCGGTCCCCACCGGCTGCAATGGCGAAGGTTCCTGCGACTCGATTTCGGATGGGTGCCGATGACGGTCGTCCCGACGAGCGCCCGGTGCACGTCGTCGACGTGGCCGCGTTCTCGATCGATCTCACCGAGGTCACGGTCGCCGCGTATGCAGAGTGTCTCGGCGCGCGGCGCTGCACGATTCCGCCGGAGCGCGTCGACGCGTGTACCTGGGAGCGAGCCGATCTGGGCAACTACCCGGTCAACTGCGTGAACTGGGGACAGGCCGCCGCGTACTGCGCGTTTGTCGGCAAGCGCCTGCCGACCGAGGAGGAATGGGAGCTCGCGGCGCGCGGCACGGACGGACGGATCTATCCGTGGGGCAATGGCGCGTTCGGCGGCGAGGAGTGCGAGATCCGGTCGGCCGACCTTCCGCTGTGCCCCGTGGCGAGCGCACCGAAGGGACGTAGCCCGTACGGCCTCTACGACATGACCGGCAATGCCGACGAGTGGACCGCGAGCACGTACTGTCCGTACGACCGCCCGGGTTGCGCGGGATCTCGACGCACCACGCGCGGAGGTGCATCCGACTTCATCGGTGGAACCGCGACGAGCCGCGACGATCTGGCGCCGAATACGATCGGCGCGGCGCTCGGTTTCCGCTGCGCGCAGACCGAGCCTTGAGTATCATCCGCGCGATGTTCCTGACTCGACTCGCGTTTGTTCTCGTGACTGCCACCGCCGCCGCGTGTGGCGGTAGCTCGCCTCAACCCGTCACCGGCTCGTCGGCCCCCGTCGCCGAGAAGGTGCTCGTCAACGTCAATGACGCCGGCGTCGCGCTGTCGGGCAACGACGCCGTCGCGTACGTCGTCGACGGCAAGGCGACGCCCGGTGTGGCCGAGCACACGTCGAGCCACGGCGGCGCGACGTACCAGTTCACGTCCGCCGAGCACAAGGCGGCGTTCGACGCCGAGCCCGACAGGTTCGTGCCGCGCTACGGCGGGTACTGCGCGTTCGCAGCGGCGCAGAACCGGCTCTCGCAGGTGGAGGCCGATCAGTTCGAGATCTACGACGGTCACCTGCTGTTGTTCACCAACGCCGACTTTCACGCGCAGTTCGACAAGGACCCGGCCGGCAACAAGGCCAAGGCCGACGCGAACTGGCCCGGCCTCGTCGCGAAGCACGGCCGCTGACCCACTCCGACGGCCCCACGTCATGGTGGTGAGCGGGATGCAGGTCGGATATCCTGGGAGCCTGCGGTCACGTTGTCTCACTTCGATCGCGATGGCGCTCCTCGCGTCTGCGTGCGGGCGCATCGGCTTCGACGGCGGTTCGTCGTCGGGTGATGACACGATCCCTCATGACGGCGGTGGTCCGGACGCATGCACCGCTGACAGCTGCGAGCCGTTCCAGCCCGCCAAGGGCAACTGCACGCAGGCGGACACGGGACCGTTCGCACAGGTCGCGATATACCCGACGCAGGGCGGCGGCTACGGCGTGTGGGCCGCGCCCCCGTACGTGCTCGCCGCGGATACGACCGGCGGACTGCACAGTCTCCGACTCGACGGCAGCGTGTTCACCGAGGTCGGCGATCTACAGGGGCTCGGATGGGTCGAGGCGGTGGTCAGCGACGGGACGTTCTATTACGTCGGCGCACCGGGCACGGGCCTCTCGGTCGTCAAGATCGGGGCGACCGGTGAGCTCACACTTCTGACGCAGGACACCATCAACCTCGTCGAAGCGCGCCGCGCCTGGTTCAGCGACGGATTGCTCTACGTTCCGGCCGGCGGCGACGGCCTGTTCGCCTATCGCTTCAACGGCACGACGTTGGCGAAGGTCGGGTCGCGCGCGATGTCGATGAGCTGGGCACAAGGCGTGTGGGCGAGCGGCTCGCGCGTGCTGTTCGCCGACGCCAACGTGTTCCGCGTCGTCGACTTCGACGGCACCTCGTTCACCGACTACATCACACCCGACTCGACCCACACCGGGAGTACGCGTGTGTGGAGCGACAACACGAACATCTTCGTCGCGAACGCCGACGGTGTGACCGCCTACAAGCTCGTCGGCCCCAGCCTCGTCGAGCTCGATACGTTCCCGACGCCAGGCGGTAACGCCCGCGATGTCTGGAGCGACGGTCAGCACGTGTTCATCGCGGCCGAGGGCGCCGGCGTCTTCGCCCTGACGTTCGATGGCACGAACTTCTCGGTCGTCGATCAGGTCGATACCGGTGGTACGTCGCTCGGCGTGTTCGGCGACGGAACGTACATCTACACCAATGATCTCGCGGGCGGACTGCGCGCCTACGGCGGCTTCACCTGCCGGACGTGGTGATTCTCAGATCCTTCGGAGCGGTCATGCGTTGGTAGTGGGTTGGCCCGTAAGGAAGGAGCTTCCCCATGATCGTCCGCAACCTGGTCACTCTCGCGCTGTCTCTTCTGGTTCTGCTGCTCGGAACCGCCGTCGCCGAGGAGTGGGAGGAGCCGATGCCACAGCAGCGGCAACACCGGATTCCGCACGCGAAGCAGACGCCGTCCAAGCCGGTGCGCCACGACACCAAGTTCGCGAAGGTCCCTGGCAGCAAGCTCCAGATCCGCGCGATCGAGTACGACGGCTCGACGAACGGCACGCTCAAGGTCCAGATCAAGAACACCGACAAGAGCGCGCAGTCGTTCTCGGCGACTGGCCTCTTCTTCGTCCCCAACGGTGATCCGGACTCGGCACCGCAGCGCCTCGGCGCCGTCGGTCCGATGCAGCTCGCGGCCGGTGGTGGTGCCAAGGAGACGACGAAGATCGAGGTCGCAGCGGGTGCCACGGTCGAGGTCGCGCTCGACGTGTTCTGCATCGACTCGCATCGCTCGAGCCCTTCCCCCGCGAACGTGTTCACGGTCGGTCAGAAGCGGCTGCCAAAGCACCTGACGTCGACGATCGAGAAGCGCGCCGACATGGCCGTCAAGAAGGCGTACTCGGATGGCGAGTCCGCTCCGCGCCCCGCGGCGAAGTCTGCGATCCAGTCCGAGGTGTGGCGCTCGCGCGACGCCAACTGGGTCCCGCTCGAGGGCGAAGGCTCGCAGGAAGCGGTGAAGTAGCTCAGCGCTTGCGGGGCGGCGGCGGCGGCGGGCGCTGAGCGCGCGCGGCCAGGGTCGCCAGGCGCTGACGCTTTGCGGCGGCGGCCGCCTCGTCTTCGACCTCGAGCGACTCGTCGATCGTTGGTTCCGGGTCGCGGAACCCATCGCGCTGCGCGGCCATCACGAGGCTGTCGTTCGGGAACCGCGGCGACGCTTCCTCCTCGTGCCCCGTCTGTGCCTTCGCGATATCCGAGGTCACCCGGAACACACCGCTGTGATCGACGAGCTGCTCGTCGATCGTGTCATCGAAATTCGGCTGCCGCGCAGCGAGGTTCTCGAGACGGCTGGGTGGTGACTTCGGCTTCGGCTTCGCAGCTGGCGGCTTCTTCGTGGCCATACGGTCCTCCCGACTTCCCAGCGTACACGGGTTTCGGGGTCACCAGGTGACGATGATGGCGAACGCGTCGGCTCCCGCGTCGGCACCGACCGCGGCGCCCGTGTTGTCCGTGAGATCGAACAGCGTGCGCACGGCATAGAGCTGCAACACGCGCCACGTCGGGTTTGCGAACAGCGCGTTGCCCGTGAAGCTCAGCCGCGCACGCCTGCCCTCGACCGTCACGTCCGCGGTGCCGCGCTCGTAGATCTTGCGGAACGGCTTGGGCACGAGCTTGATCGCGCGCGCCACACCCACCGATCGCGCGAGCAAGCGCAGCACGCGAGACAGACTCGCGCGCGTGTCCTCGATCAGGAGCGGATACAGCGCGACCAGATCGCCATCGAGAAACTCATCGACGATCGCCTCGGTCACGCAGACCTGCGCGTGCGTCGGGACCCAGTCGTCGGAGCTCAGCACGGCCGCCACCTGCGTGAGGGGCGGTGCCAGCCGCGCACGGACCCGGGAGACGGCGTCGCCACCGAACCTCGTCGTCAGGTTCCTCCCCCACGGACCGAGGAGATCGCCGCGACACCGACCCGGCAGAGCGGCCAGCGTCGCGGCCTCCCAGCGCGGCTCGGCGGCGAGCTTCTCGACGGTCCAATCAGGCATCTCCCGGAGGCTACTCCTGCTGCGCGCCGCACTGCGCAAACTGCGCAGCCACGAAGTACACGGTCGAGAAGATCACGATTGAACGCCGTGCACCTTCATGTACCTTGGCGCGGCTCTCCATGACCAGCCTTCCATGGTGGCCCGCCCCGGGTCCGATCGACCTCGCGAAGCACGATCTCCCGCATCCGGCCGCGGATACCGAGTGGTGGTACGTCAACGCGCACGTCCGGATGGCGGACGGTCGGCAGATGGGTCTGTTCGCCGCGTTCTTCCGGATCATCTCCGCGTACGACGAGGCGACCAGGGAAGTCACGTACGCGCACTCGATGACGTGGGGCCTCAGCGATCTCGATCAGAAGCGCTACATCGGTGAGTCGTACGTCGATCACCGCGCCCCGCAGCTCGGCCTCGAGCGGATCGCGAACGGCCGCGGCTCCAAGGACCTGCGCCTCAACCGCGCGATGACCGAGATCCTCGAGCGCGGCCAGGTCCCGGCGCCGGATCGCGTGTTCGACGGCAACGTCGACGTCGCCGCCGATCGTCTGCACCTGACGTACGGCACCAGCAGCTTCGAGAAGCTCGCCGATGGCAGCTATCACGTTCGCCTCGTCAACCCGCGCGACAACGCGAACGTCGACATCACGTTCGCGCCGCAGAAGCCGGCCGCCCGCCACGGTGATGACGGCGTCGTCCGCGGCAATGCGGGCGAGCAGATGTTCTATTACTTCATTCCCCGCTGCGACGTGACCGGCACGATCGAGCTCGACGGTGTGAGCGCACCGATCGTCTCGGGCCAGGGCTGGTACGATCACGAGTTCGGCGGCTTCGTCGAGGGCGAGACGCCGACCGCCGACGGCGCCGGCATCCGTGACCTCGGCTGGAACTGGACCGCGATCCAGCTCGACAACGGCACCGACCTCACCGCGTACGAGATCATCGA
>JANOPP010000110.1:0-9639 GCA_031421915.1 Myxococcales bacterium
CCCGCATGAGCGGGCAGGCCGGCGATCAGAACCGAGCGAACGCGGTCGTCCTTGCCGACGTCGACCGAGAGCCGAACATCCTCGGGCCCCGCGGGCACCTCGGCGCCCGTCACGAACAGCGCGCCGAGCTGATCGCGCGTCATGCCGAGCTTGAGGGAGGCGAGCGCCGAAGGCGGTGAGACGGTGGGACCGAAGAACGCCGCGGTCAGCGAGTGATGAAACGCGAGCCGGCACAGCGCCTGCCGACACGCCACATCGACGCGCCATTCGGTCCCGCTCCACGACGTGATGCCCTCGCTTGCCGCATTGACCGCCTTCGCGGGCTTGCCCCATTGCTTGGTCAGCTTCGCGACGAGACCCGCCTCGGGCGCCTCGATCCCGATCCGCGACACGACGTTGTTCGACATCAGCACGTAGAACCTGGCGCCGCCGGTCGCTTCCTTGAGCAGCCGCTGGCGATTCGCCGCGTCCTTGTACGAGGCGTCGATGTCGAACATACGCAACGCGAGCTTCGCGTCGTCGAGCGTCATCCCCACCCGGATCCCGTCGAGAGCTTCCGACGGGGCCACCGTCTTCGCGAACATTGGAGAGGTATCGGCCGCGGCCGACGAGATCAGAGAAATGCCTAGTGCCGCCGCCACGACCGTGATCACCCGCATCCTCTTCTGGATCTTCGATTCATGCGGATCGCGCAAGCGAATTCAACGCGCGAGCAGACGAAGAGCATCGCCGAGGATCGTGAGAGCTGATCGCATCTCGATCTCTGAGAGAAAGGCGTAAGAAATTCTGAACCCGTGGAGGTGCGACGCGCCGAGAAATGCGGCGGACGAGTTGCTCACATGCACTCCACGCCGCGCGAGGTGAGCCTCCAGGGCGCCCATGTCGACACTGCGTGGGATCTCGAGCCACAGCGTCGGCCCCCCGCCGGGTCGCGTCCACTTGCAGCTGTCCGGCATCAGCTCTTCGAGGGCGCCGAGGCACGCGGCGTAGCGCGTATCGAGCGCACGCTGCAGCGCCGAGAGGTGCGTGTCGTAGTAGCCGCGATCGAGGAACTCCGCGACGACCGCCTCCGTGAGCCATGCATTGCCGAGCGTCGACAGCCGCTTCATCGCGACGAGCGTCGGCACGAGCTCGGGGGACGCAGCGACGAACCCGACGCGCAGCGAAGGCAACAGCTTCTTGGTGAACGAGTTGACGTAGAGGACGTTCTTGCCGCCGAGCATCCGCAGCATCGGGCGGTACTCACCGTCGGACATCATGTCGCTGCCCCAGTCGTCCTCGAGGACCGCGACGCCGTGGCGCTGACACAGCTCGAGCACACCGCGCAGCTCTGCGCTCGAATACGAGTAGCCCGTCGGGTTGTGGAAGCTCGGGATGAGATACGCGAGGGACGGACGGGTCGCGAGGGCGCGATCCCACACCTCGAGATCGATGCCGCCGAACGGATCGAGCTTCATGCCGACCAGCTCGTTCCCGAGACTCTCGAACAACAGCTTCGCGTACGCGTAGACCGGCGACTCGACGGCCACGCGCTTGGTCGCGAGTGAACGCGCGACGATGTCGAGCGACTGCTGGCTGCCCGTCGTGATGATCACGTCATCGGCGTCGACATCGAGGCCGCGCGCCGACAGCCGCTTCGCGATCGCCTCGCGCAGGGGCCGATACCCCTGCGCCTCGTACTGCGCGGGCATCTTCTCCCGCAGCACCGAACGCGCGCACTCCGCGATCCGCTCCGTCGGCAAGAGCTCGGGATCGATGAACACGGTCGACAGCGCGGTCATCCCGCGCCCGGGGAGATCCGGACGCGTCAGCGGCGGTGGCACGAGCCGTGGAAGAGGCACACGTACGATCGGTGTGGGTGCGCTGGTCCGGTTCGCCGCGAGGACGAACACGCCCTCGCGCTCGCGCGCCTCGACCAGACCCCGCGCCACCAGCTCGTCGTATGCCGCCTGAGCGGTGTTCTTCGACAGGCCGAGCTGCTTCTCGAGTGCGCGCACGGGCGGTAACCGACTCCCGGCGGGCAGCCCCCCTCCCGAGATCTCGCGCTGTACGCTCGCAACGATGTCGGCGGCGGTCGCTCTTCGCGCACCCGTGGCGACGTGAAGACCTACATACGGTGCCCGGGTCATGCGGGCATCATGACCCCACCGTTACCCGTCGCGAAGGGACAACGCCGAGGGGGCGATCGGGACAGACCTCTGTTAGCATCAGAGGCGGTGAGATTCCTGGCGATTGGTGTCGCTGGTCTGGCTCTGGCGCTCGGCATGTTCGTCCCCGCGGTGGCGGTGGCGGAGACCGGCGAAGAGCTTCGGGCCCGTGGTGAGCAGCTGGCCAGAGATGGCCGGTACATCGAAGCGATCGACTCGTTCAAGGCCGCCGAAAAGATCGAGCCGCGCGCTCGTCACTCCTGCTTCATCGCGCTCGCGTACACGCGCAAGGAAGCGTGGGCGCAGGCGGAGATCTTTCTCGAGGCCTGCCATGCTCGCGCGACGCCGAGCGACCCGCTCCCCGAGTGGGTCGGGATGGTCGACCAGCTCCTCCAGGAGCGGCTCGCGACCGCCGCGACGATCGAGATCCTGGTCGAGCCCGCGGGCGCCGACGTCGACATCGCGATCTCGAGCTTCGCGACCGACGAGCTGATCAAGCCGCGCAAGATCCACCTGCCGCCCGGTCGCCACGTGATCATCGCGACGGCGAAGGGCTTCAACGACGCGCAGAAGACCGTCGAGGTCACCGACAACTCGGCGCAGACCATCACGATCACGATGCTGCCGACCGAGGTCAAGGTCCCCGACGGCGGCCGCGTGATCGGCGGGACGACGGAGACAAGCAACGTCCCGATCTACGTGATGTCGGGCGGCGGCCTGATCGTCGTCGCGGGCGCACTCGTGCACGCGACGCTGTTCAAGTCGGCGCGCGACATGCTCGAGGATGCCAATGCGGGGAAGATGGGCACGGAGGAATCGCCCGCAGCCCTCTACAAGAAGTGGTCGTCGATCTTCGACACGCGCAAGACGATCACGATTGCCCTCTACGGCATCGGTGCCGCGACCGTCATCACCGGTCTCGTGCTGAAGTACACGGTGTTCAAGGGCAAGGAGAGCCCAGCGCAGCTGAGCGTCGTCCCGCAGGAGGGTGGTGGAATGGTGTCGATCGGGTGGAGTCGGTGAGCAGCAGCAGCGGCGCACCCGACAGCAACCCGCCCGGCGAGCTCTACTGCACGACGTGCGAGAAGACGTTCCATCTCGGCGATCGCTGCCCGACCGATGGCACGCGTCTGCTCAAGCTCAAGGCGCGCATCGATCCGTTCCTCGGCCGTGACATCGATGGTCGGTTCACCGTCCTCGAGAAGCTCGGCCAGGGCGGCATGGGCGCCGTCTATCGCGCCGAACAGCACTCCGTCGGTCGCGAGGTCGCGATCAAGGTCGTCAATTCGAGCCTCGTCTCGGACCCCGACGTCATCAGGCGCTTTCTCCGCGAGGCCAAGCTCGCGAGCAGGCTCCAGCACCCGAACGCCGTCGGCGTCCTCGACTTCGGCCAGACCGACGACGGCGTGTTCTATCTCGTGATGGAGCTCGTCACGGGTCGCACGCTCGACCAGGTGATCAAGTCCGAGAAGATCTTCAAGCCCGAGCGCGTCGTTCGCATCGGGACGCAGATCTGCGACGCGCTCGACGGCGCTCACGCGCTCCCGATCATCCACCGCGATCTCAAGCCCTCGAACGTGATGCTGCTCTCGCAGGGACGCGACCTCGTCAAGGTCCTCGATTTCGGTCTCGCCAAGTCGATCTCGCCCGACGCGACCTCGACAACGATGACCGGCGCCGGCGCGATCGTCGGCACGCCCGCATTCATGCCGCCCGAGCTCGCCACGGGCATGCCGTGCGACGGCCGCGCCGATCTCTACTCGCTCGGCTGCATCCTGTACTACCTCGGTACGGGGCGCCTCCCCTTCTACTCCGAGTCGGTCCACGAGCTGCTCGCGATGCACGGCTCCGACGAACCCGCACCGCCGATGACCGGCGTGCCGCATCGGCTCGCGATGGTCGTCGGCAAGCTGCTCGACAAGGATCCGCGCCGCCGCTACCAGACCGCGGCCGAGGCCCTGCACGCGCTCGAGATGTCCCTGGTCACCATGACGCCTGCACACGGCGTGGCATGGCCGAGCGACACGAACCCGAGCCTCGGCCCGTTCCCCGCGGACTCCGCGGTGTTCGCGCACCTCGAGACTCCGATTCCCCCGTCGATCACGGCGGATCGCGCGGCGACGAGTCAACGGCCCCGCGCACGCAGCTCCACCGAGATGCAGCGTATCGTCGGCGGCGAGACCATGCTCGCGCCGGCGGCCTCGCCGGTCCCCGCGACGTCGCAGCCTGGAACCTCGTCGCTCGCAGACTTTGCGCCCAAGAAGAAGAGGTGGCCGTTGTTCGCGGTCGCTGGCGGCGCGATCACGGTCGCCGTGGTCATCGGCGCGATGATGGCGGGCGGCGGCAAGGACGACGCGGTGAAGGATCCGCCGCCCATCGTCGATACGACCAAGCCCGCCGTCGACACGACCAAGCCCGTCGTCGACGCGACCAAGCCCGCCGTCGACACGACCAAGCCCGCCGTCGACACGACCAAGCCCGTTGTCGACGCGACCAAGCCCGTCGTCGACGCGACCAAGCCCGTCGTCGACAGCATCGTGGCCAAGCCGACCAAGCCCACCAAGCCCACCAAGCCCACCAGGCCCACCAGGCCCGAGACCACGAACACCGTGACGACGCCGACCAACACCAACACCACCCAGCCGGGCTCGGGCTCGGGCTCGACGAAGCCAGGTTCTGGCTCGGCGAAGCTGCCGTTCTGACCATGCGCGGCGGCCCGCTCCTCGCGTGCGCGCTCCTCGCGGCGTGTTTCTCGAAACCGCCGAACAACACCGGTGGCGATGCTGGCGTCGATGCACCGTCCGACGGTCCACCGATCGATCCCAATGGCCCCGCTCGCATCGCTACCGGCGGTAGCCACGGATGCAGGATCGATGAGGACACCCGGGTCCTGTGCTGGGGCAACCACGACCACCGGCAGCTCGGGGATCGCTCCTTTCAGAACTCGCTCGTCGAGTGGTCGGGTGAGGCCGCGCCCGCGGTCGCGACGCCAAACGATGTCGGCTGGACATCGATCGCCGCGGGAGAACAGCACACGTGCGGCGTCCGCGCCGGCAAGGTCTACTGCTGGGGCGAGAACAACTTCGCGCAGTCCAATCCAGCGAATCATTCGGCGAACAACATCCCGCCCGTCGAGATTCAGCTCCCCGGGACCGCCACCCAGGTGTTCGCGTCGAGGTTCACGTCGTGCGCGCTCACGACGACGAATGAGGCCTACTGCTGGGGCCAGATCGACTTCCAGGTCGCCGCGACCAAGCCGATGGCGCCACGGCGACTCGGAACTACGACGTTCACGCAGATCGCGCTCGCCGATGATCACGGGTGCGCGATCGAAACGACCGGCCAGGTTCATTGCTGGGGCGAAGCCGAGCAGCTCCAGACTGGTCGCACCGATACCAACGCGCTCGTGCCGGTCTTGTTCGCCGACGTGGGGCCGATCGCGAGCACCGTACCGTTCACTTCGATCGCCGCGGGGCACGAGGCGACCTGCGGTACCACCGCAGGCATGCTCGTGTGCTGGGGCACCGTCAATGCGGGGCAACTCGGCGACGTCATCGTTGGCCCACTCGCGAGCCGCGTCGTCGATGCATCGACCACGTGGACCCGTGCTGCGGTCGGCTACAACCACGTGTGCGCGGTCAAGAACGGTGACGTCTTCTGCTACGGCGACGACACGAGCGGTGCGCTCGGCTCCGGCCAGTTCACCAGCTCGCGGACGATCGGGATGAAGGTCGATCTCGGCACGATGAAGGTTTCGCAGATCGCGGCGAGCGTGGGCTTCACGTGTGCGCTGAGCCAGGACGGGCTGCAAACGCGGTGCTGGGGGACCAACGGCAAGGGCGAGCTCGGAAACGGCATGGCGTCGCGCAAGCTGCTCGAGCCCGTCGAGGCACGACTTCCGGCCGGTCCCGTCGCACAGCTGGTCGCGGGCGACAATCACACCTGCGCTCTCGTCGGCGCGGCTCCCCACGACGCCTACTGCTGGGGTCTCAACACCACCGAACAGACAGGCGCCGGCCCGGGCCTCGCGAAGCAAGCGCTGCCGGTGCTGGCGTCGACGGCAAAGTTCGTGCAACTCGCCGCGGGCGAGAAGCACACATGTGGCATCACCAGTGAACCGGGCGAGCTCGAGTGCTGGGGCGAGAACGAGGAACGCCAGCTCGGCGCGGCTCTTCCCGGCGAGCGGCGCGCAACGCTGACGGGCTCCTCGTGGACTGATGTCAGCGCTGGCAGCCGTATGAGCTGCGGCGTCGACAACGGCAACCTGTTCTGCTGGGGCGCACTATTCGGCGGCTCGTCGAGCTTGATGACGATGCTGCCACGCGTCGGCGCCTCCAATCCGTGGCTTGCGTTCTCGGTTGGGTCGGGGTTCGGAGTCGGCGTGTTCTCGAACTCGGGCGCGTTCCGCCTCGCGGGATATGCGGCGACGGCTGGGCAGCGATGCGCGGCCGGACTTCACTCGGGCGACTCGCTCGACACGCCCGAGGAGATCCTGTCGGGGTTCGTGTTCGGAACGACGCGCCCCCACGTATCCGCCGCGCAAGCCAACGGGGCTCACACGTGTGTTCATCACCACGTGATCGGAACGCCGAGTGTCACTTGCTTCGGCCCCCCCGCCCTGCTCCAGGTCGGCATCGGTGGCATGTTCACGTGCGGCACCCAGAACGGCCTCTCTCGCTCGGTGACTGGCAACTGGGCTCCTGTACCCGCTGCGCCGTACCGCGGGATGTTCGCGACGGGTGATCACACCTGCGCTCTCGAACCCAGTGGTGTTCTCCGGTGCTGGGGCCAAAACACAGCGTCCGAGCTCGCGGCGAACCCCAACACCGCGACGCCAACGGCCGTACACGGAACGTCAGCGTGGAGCTCGATCGCAGGTGGAACGCACCACACGTGCGGCATCCGCGCCGACAACAACCGTGTGTACTGCTGGGGCGAGAACGAGTACGGCCAGGTTGGTGATGGGTCGTCCTACGAACCCAGCCCTGTCGTCTCCGGCGTCTATCCCTGAAGCGGGCGCGGGATCCGCGGGTCCCCGAGCGTGGTACGGTTCCCGCGATGTCGGGTCGTAGCTTCGCGCTCAGTCCGGGCAAGCGGGTCCTCTATCTAACAAAGGACCCGGGGAAGATCCGCGAGCAGCTCGCGGGCACGCGGTCGCTGCGCATGGAGGAGCTGTCCTCCGACGAGCTCCTCGACGACATCAACACCGACGCGATGACGCCGGCGTGGGTCTGCTTCGACTACGACCCCGCGGACATTGCGAAGAACGCGTACGCCGGCCTCATCGTCGACGGCAAGCGGTTGATCCCACCCGACGCCCTCGTCGGCGCGGGCTTCGAGGTGATCGTCGCAGGTGCACAGAAGGGCGTCGGCTCGAGCCGTGAGACGGCCGCGCAGTGCGAGGTCTTCTCGGGGAGCAAGCTCGCCATCGCGTCGTCGTTCGCGCCGATCCACGCGCGCAACAACATCAACATCGGCCAGCTCATGGGCGACCACGCCATGCTGCGCCGGCTCGAGAGCGGCGAGTCGATCCCGCTGTCGGAGTTCACGCAAGGTCACGATGCGATCACGGCGCTGATCATCGAGAGCGGTGGCCTGCTCCCGTTCTGCGCGCGCCTCGACAAGGGCGAGATCGTTGTCCCGCCGACGGGTACCGGCGCACGGCCGATGAACCTGACGGAGAAGATCCTCGCGGCCAAGCTGTTGCCCGGTCAGGGCGAGTACGTGAAGCCCGGCGATGCGGTGCTGGTCAAGGTCGACGCCGGCTACTCGCACGAGTTCACCACGGCGCAGGTCGACTTCTTCCTCGCGGCCGAGTACGGCGCTGGCTACAAGGTCCAGAACCCGGCCAAGTTCGCCGTGTTCGAGGACCACCTGATCTATGCGACGGGCGTCGCCTCGATGGCGAAGTTCGCCGACAAGATCGAGAAGCTGCGCGACATGCAGCGCGGCTTCGCGGCGCGGACCGGCGTGCGCAACTACAGCGCGATCAACGGCGTCTCGCCTGGCATCTGTCACCAGGTGGCGCGCGAGCAGTTCATCGACCCGGGTGACTTCGTGCAGGCGACGGACAGCCACACCTGCATGGGCGGCGCGTCGGGCGCGCTGTCGTGGGGCGTCGGTTCGACCGAGTACGCGGCCCTCCTGTTCTGGGGCTTCACGCCGATCGCCGTGCCCGAGTCGATCCGGTTCGAGCTCACCGGCCGACTGCGGCCGGGCGTCGCGGCCAAGGACGTGATGCTGCACATCCTCGCGACGTTCGCGAAGCGCGAGGACACGCTCAACCGGGTGATGGAGTTTGGCGGCGAGGGCCTGTTCGCGCTGTCTCCCGACGAGCGCGCCACGCTTGCGAACATGGCAACGGAGTGCTCGGCGCGCGGCTCCGTGATGGAGGTCGACGAGACGATGCTGCGGTGGATCGCCGAGCGCCGCCCCGGCGTCTCTCTCGACGAGCTGCGCAAGAAGGTCGTCACGCCGGATCCGGGCGCGCATCACGACGGCGGCGTTCACGTGATCGATCTGGCCGCGATCGCACCGATGGTCGCGACGCCGGGCGATCCCGACCACGGGATCGCGAGCGACCCAAAGAATGGCGCGCTGATCGCGGAGATCGGGACCGTCAAGATCGACATCGCATACGGCGGCTCCTGCACCGCGGGCAAGCGCGACGACATGGACATGTACGCCCGCGTGATGGCCGAGGCCGAGCGCGCCGGCGTGAAGATCCCCGACGGCGTCCGGTTCTACATCCAGTTCGGATCGCAGGAGGTCGAGGCGTACGCCCAGGCCCAGGGCTACACCGATCTGTTCAACCGCACCGGCGTCGAGGTGATCAAGCCCGGCTGCGGCGCATGCATCGGGTGCGGCCCCGGCGTGTCGGAGCGCGGTGATGAGGTCACGGTGTCCGCGATCAATCGCAACTACAAGGGACGGTCCGGTCCCGGCCGCCTGTACCTGGCGTCTCCGCTCACCGTCGCTGCGTCCGCGGTCAGTGGCCAGATCGTCGAGTACAAGGACGGGATGTTCGCGGGCAAGAAGTAGCGATGGCCCCGAAGAAGAAGCCCGTCGCGAAGAAGTCCGTCGCGAAGACGAAGAAGACGGTGGCCCGGCCCGTCGCCAGGACGAAGCCGGCCGCGAAGAAGAAGGCGGCGAAGTCCGTCGCCACGACAACGCCTGTTGTGAAGAAGCTGGGCAAGCCCGTCGCGAAGAAGTCCGTCGCGAAGACGAAGAAGACGGTGGCCCGGCCCGTCGTCACGACGAAGCCGGCCGCGAAGAAGAAGACGGCGAAGTCCGTCGCCAAGACAACGCCGCCCGCGAAGATGCTGGGCAAGCCCGCCGCCAAGGCGACCCCGACGAAGGCGACCCCGACGAAGGCGATCCCGACGAAGGCGATCCCGACGAAGGCGATCCCGACGAAGGCGATCCCGACGAAGGCGATCCCGACGAAGGCGATCCCGACGAAGGCGATCCCGACGAAGGCGGCCGCGACGAA
>JANOPP010000111.1:0-10884 GCA_031421915.1 Myxococcales bacterium
GGGCGCGGGGGCGTCGGGCGCGGGGGCGTCGGGCGCGGGGGCGCTTGCATGGGCCACGCAGGTCCAGTCGCAGGTCAACGCGTCGCGCGCCGCCGAGGCGCAGGAGGGGCGCGAGTCCGAGCGGCTCGAGCTGCTCGCGTGGTCGGCGCCGCGCCCGATCGCGAACGTCTCCGAGCCGGCGTCGATCGCCGAGGGCTCGGGGCCCGTGGGCTCCACGGGATTCTTCGCGTCGCTGCGCTACCTAGGACAGCTCGATCTGACGTTTCTGATCTGCGAGGGCGACGGCGAGCTCGTGCTCGTCGACCAGCACTCCGCACACGAGCGCGTCGAGCTCGAACGGCTGCGCGCACGCGCCACCGATCGCGACGTTGCGATCCAGAAGCTCCTGTTCCCGCTGACGATGGAGGCGACCGTCGCCGAGGTCGAGCTCGTCGGGCGCACGTCCGAGCTGCTCGCGCATGTCGGCTTCGAGGTCGAGGCGTTCGGCAAGACCACGCTCGCCGTGAAGGCCGTGCCCGCGGGGATCCGCCACGGCGATCCGACGCAGCTCCTCGCGAAGCTGCTCGCCGAGTGGTCGGCCGACGGTGCGCCGAGCGAGGAGGAGCGCCTCGACGCGATGCTCGCCGAGATCGCGTGTCACTCGGTCGTGCGCGCGGGCGATCGGCTGTCGGCGAGCGAGGCCGAGGCTCTGCTGCGCGCGCTCGACGGCGTCGCGCACGCGGATCGCGGTCCGCACGGCCGCCCGATCCTGCTGCGCCTCCCGCTCGCCGAGATCGCGCGTCGGTTCGGCCGCTAGCGTCTGGCTTCGTGCAGATCGAGGCTGCCGGTCGTCGCGACCGCGCTCACGGTGCGGTGGCGGGACAGCGCACCTGGTACGGCTCGCGCTTGCTCTTGAACCATGTGGGTGTCTTGATCTCAAACCCGGCGGCTACGGCCTCGATTCGAAGTTGATCGCCGAGCGCGGCCGGCGCGCGGAGCGCGGCAAACGGTGCGGCGTCGAGCTCCGCGACCGTCGGGCAGCGCTTGTTGGCAGCAGCGAACCGCAGGATCTCGAGATGAACGCGGAGCGCGCCGAACCGCGCGATCACGCCCATGCCCTTTGGTATGTACGTCAGGTAGGAGGCCGCTGCGATCCCGAGGAGCGCATCGAGCAGCGCTTGTCGAACGCCGCGTTGGGCATTCTTGGCCTTAGACAACGCGAGATCGGCGAGCCGCAAGAACAGTGCGCTCACGTCCTGATCGGTGGCACGAGCCGCGACGGTCGCGAGGCCATCGTGACAGCTGCGCGCATTCGCCGTCCGGGGGCAGGCCACCGAGAAGCTCGCTACCTGGGCTTCATTCGCGAGCATCATGAAGCCCACCTCCTCGCGAATGTCGAGGAACGGCTCTCCCGCTGGTTTCATCTCCTCCTTGATCCCGGTGAGCCAGCCGCCAGCTGGGACCCAGTCCTCGGGCTTCATCCGCGGCAGGTATTCGTGGAGAGCGAAGGAGTCGAGCTCGGACTGGATCACGTCCGACATCGGTGGCTCGGATGCGAGCAGGATGTCGAGGCCCGACGCAAGCGCATCGATGGCACGAGGAGACAGCGGGCTCGTGTTCGCGATCTCCATCGCGTGATCGCCCGCGGTGACGGCGATCGAGGACCCGACGGCGCGGACGAGGATCGAGCTGCGGCCGCGGTAGAGATCCTGCGCGAGAGCCGCGATCTCGACGAGGATCCACAGTGCGGCCTCCGCATCACCCGCATCGGCGATGCGACGGGCACGCACGCCGAGCAACTTCGTAGCTCCCATCACCGGGACCAGCGTGGGGTAAGCGCGCTTGCCGATCTGGAACGGCGAACATCCATCCTCGCGAGTCGTCGCCGTGCGGAGGAGCTTCGCCAGCTCGTCCCCGCATCGCGCTTCGAGGCCGCGAATGATGACCTGTCGCTCTTCGACGAGTGCGGCGTCTTTCGCAGGCGCCGGCGGTATCGCTGCCATGCACGCGGCGAGATCGGGACGCGGCTCGGCGAGCGCGAGGATGTCCGGAGCCGCCCGGCCGGGGGATGGCGGGCCATGAACGACGGGACGTGGGCACGTCTTGGGTAGCGCCGCGGCGATTCGAACCATCGCGCGGGCCTCGAGTTGCATCAGCTCGATGTCTGTAACGAGGCGCGGACGCTTCTCGGCCGCGGACTTCGAACAGGCCGCCGCGTACACGAACAGCAGGAGCGACGCCCAACGCATGATCGCATCGTACCAGCTACACTGCGAGCGCGTGCCGCCTCGCCTCGTCGTCATCGTCGGCCCCACCGGTGCGGGGAAGACGCGACTGTCGCTCGATCTCGCGGCGAAGGTCGGGGGCGAGGTCATTTCGGCGGACAGTCAGCAAGTTTACGTCGGCATGGACATCGGCACGGGCAAGGCGACATCCGACGAGCGCGCGCGGGTCCCGCACCATCTTCTCGATGTCGTGCGGCCCGACGAGGAGATGACCGCGGCGCGGTTCATCGAGCTCGCGGATGCGGCGATCGCCGACGTCACCGCGCGAGGGAAGGGCGTCATCGTGTGCGGCGGTACCGGACTCTACGTGCGTGCATTGCTGCTCGGCCTCTTCGACGGACCGCCCGCATCGCCCGATGTGCGCGCCGAGCTGATGGCGACCGTGGAGCGCGACGGGGGTGCGGCGTTGCACGCCGAGCTCTCGCGCGTCGATCCGACGGCGGCAGCCAAGATCGAACCCAACGACACCAAGCGCGTGGTCCGCGCGCTCGAGGTGTTCCGGATCACCGGCGAGCCGATGTCGGCGCACCAGGCGCGGCACGATCACAAGACGATGCCCAAGCGCTACCCGGTGCGGATCGTCGGGCTCGCCCCGGAGCGCGAGGACCTCTACAAGGCGATCGATGCCCGGGTCGATGCGATGCTCGAGGCGGGCCTCGAGGCCGAGGTCGACCGCCTGCGCGAGCAGGGGTTCGTGCCGCCGCTGCGCAGCCAGCAGGCGATCGGCTACGCGGAGCTCCACGACGTTCGTGCCGGCGTGGTCGATCGCGCCCGGGCGATCGAGCTGATCAAAAGGAATTCACGGCATTACGCGCGCCGACAGCTGTCCTGGTACCGCGCTCCGTCATCAGGTGCGAGCGAGGTGACGTGGTCCCCGGGGCCCGCCACCGTTGACCTGACTGACCTGGAGCGGTACCTAGACGGGCTCTAGGTGTCGACCGAACCAGCACAAATCTCGGATCGCATGATCCTCGAGTTCGAGAGGCCGATCATCGACCTCGAGAAGAAGATCAGCGAGCTTCGCGGCCTGTCGACCGAGACTGTCGACTTCTCGAACGAGATCCGTCGCCTCGAGCAGAAGGCGCGGAAGCTCCAGAAGGAAGTCTTCGCGGACCTCACGGCGCAGCAGAAGGTCCAGCTCGCCCGCCATCCGGGCCGACCCTACCTGATGGACTACGTCGGCCTCTTGATGGACGACTTCGTCGAGCTGCACGGCGATCGCAGCTTCCGCGACGACCCCGCGATCATCGGCGGCATGGCGCAGTTCGACGAGTGGGAGGTGTTGATCCTCGGCCATCAGAAGGGCCGCAACACCAAGGACAACATGCTGCGGAACTTCGGCATGGCGCGTCCCGAGGGCTATCGCAAGGCGACCCGCCTGATGCGGATGGCGTCGCGGTTCCGCCGTCCGATCCTGTGCTTCATCGACACACCCGGCGCGTATCCCGGCCTCGGCGCCGAGGAGCGCGGCCAGGCCGAGGCGATCGCGAAGGCGCTGCAGGTCATGGCGAGCCTTGACTGCCCGATGATCTCCATCGTGATCGGCGAGGGCGGCTCGGGTGGCGCGCTCGCACTCGGCGTGACCGATCGGATCCTGATGCTCGAGTACTCGATCTATTCGGTGATCTCGCCCGAGGGTTGCGCGTCGATCCTGTGGCGCGATCCGTCCAAGATCGGCGAGGCCGCGCTGCAGCTCAAGCTGACCGCGCCGGACCTGGTCTCGCTCGGGATCTGCGACGAGATCATCCCCGAGGCCGCCGGTGGCGCGCATCGCAACGCCGCACTGACCGCCGCCAAGCTACGCGCATCGATCAAGAAGCATCTCCGCGAGCTCACCGAGATGTCGTCGACAGAGCTGCTCGAGAAGCGGTACCAGAAGTTCCGCGCCATGGGCTCCTTCGTCGAGTCGACCGGGTGACATGTACTACGAGCTCGCGCTGATCTCCGTCGTCGTCGCGGGTGCGTACTGGGGCCAGTTCTTCGTCCGGCGCCAGCCACACGGCACGCCGACGTTCGGGATCATGCAGCTCGCGGCCGCGCTGCTTTGCGGCATCGGTCTCTACGCGCATCGCTACGAGGCAGCGCCGTGGATGGGTGTCGCCGGTGCGATCGGCCTCGGTGCCGGCACGTGCCTCCTGATGGTCGGCCCGTTGATCCGCGGGCTCGCGCGCCGGTTCGCCGCCGCGGAGCGCCTCGGAGCCGCATCGCGCCTGCTCGATATCGCCGAGGTGCTCGCACCCGGCTCGGGCGTCGCCGACGAGAAGGCGCTGATCGGCGCGATGAAGGAGATCCGCGATGGCCACATCGAGCAGACGGTCGATGCGCTGACCGCTGCCAAGGATCGCGCACAACCCGAGGCGCGTCTCGCGATCGACGAGAGGATCGCGATGCTCTACCTCGCCGCGTATCGCTGGACCGACGCGATCGCGCACGCCGAGGCGCACCTGTTCGGCGCCGTGCCGCAGGAGAGGGCCGCAGCTCCGGCGCTCGGTGACGAGGAGGCCAAGCCGCCGATCTCGCTGCGCCGCGCGCTCGGCATCGCACCGCCCGTATGGGTCGAGCTCCTCGGCGCGTACGGCCGCACGGGCGATCTCGATCGCGCGGCGCGAATGCTCGCGAAGCTCGAGGAGGTCTGCGAGGGACGCGAGGACGCGGCCGTCTGGATCCATCGCGCACGCCTGATGTTTCTCGCGCTCGCCGGACGCACAGCCGCCGTCGAACAGCTCGTCGAGCCGCGCCAGGCGCGCCACATGAGTGCGGCCGCTCGGACCTACTGGCTCGCGGTCGCGCACCAGCAACGCGGTGATCGCGCGGCCGCGACCGCCGCGTACGAGAAGGCGCGCGGACGCTCGCGTGGTCGGCCGCGTGAGCTGATCGACGAGGCGCTCGCGAACCTCGCGAAAGCGGACGGCATCCCGGTCAAGCTGTCCGACGAGGCGAACGAGATCATCGCGCGCGTCGAGGCCTCTCCGCTCCCTGCGCAGGTCCGCGTGCCGCGCCAGCCGCACCCGGTGGCGACGTGGGGGATCACCGCGACGCTGCTCGTCGTCGCCGGCGCGATCACCCTGTTCGTCGGCTCGACGAGTGACGTCGGCGTGCTCACGCGCTCCGGTGCGCTCGTCCGCGGGCTCGTCGATGGCGGCGAGTGGTGGCGCATCTTCTCGTGCGTGTTCGTCCACGTCGGCGGCCTGCACCTCCTCGTCAACGTGATCGGCATGTGGTTCGTGGGCCGCGTCGCCGAGGATCTGTTCGGCACGACCCGCACGCTGGCCCTGTTCGGGATCGCAGGCTTCGCGGGCGCGGTCGCGAGCTACCTCGCCTCGGCGGCGGGCATCTCCGCTGGCGCGTCGGGCGCGCTGTTCGGCTTACTCGGCGCGGTGTTCGTCGAGCTGACGTGGCATCGCCAGCACTACCGCGCGGCATGGAAGCGCGGGATGTGGGGTGGCCTCGCGGTCGTGATCCTCGCGCAGGTCGGCTACGGCTTCTTGTATCCCGTGATCGATCAGTGGGCGCACGGCGCGGGCCTCGTCGCGGGCCTCGTGTTCGGTGCGGTGCTGTCGCCACACGCACCGTGGGTCGCTGCCGGTCGTCAGCTCGGTCGCGTGATCGCGGTGATCGCGGTCGGCTTCTTCCTCACGTCGGGTGCGCGTGTCGCGCGGACCTCGATCGAAGACAGCTTCACGCGTCTCCCGCGGATCCGCCACGTCGTCGGTGGCGTCGCGATCACTGCGCCCGCGAGCTGGACGAACGACGTCGAGCTCGCCGAGCCCGACGGCCTCCTGATCGTCACCGTCAACCGAACGCCCGTGATCGACCTCCCGGGGCAGATGGCCACCTGGATCGGCGAGACTGCACCGACGATCGCGCGCAACCACAGCTTCGACAAGATCGACAAGGCGCCGACGAACGTCGTCAAGCTGCCGCCCCACTGGGAGGGCGTCGAGATGATCGCGTCGTTCGCCGACGCGATGGGCTACCGCCAGCAGTACCGGCTCGTCGTCTGCGGACGCGGGTTCGGTGCGGACCTCGTCACCGTCGTGGTCCACGCCCCCGACGCGATCGCGACGGCGGCGCCCGGGTACCTGACGCGCATCCTGTCCTCGATCAAGCCGATCTGAGAACTTGCCCGTCCCGGGCGATTCGATACGCTCGATCCCATGCGCGCGCTCAGCTTGGGAATCCTCGTCGCGACGGTCTCGACCGCCGCCGCGGACAGCGCGGACCGCGAGGCGTGCCGCGCCGAGCTCGATGCACGCCATGTCGCGTGGAAGCCGGCGTCCCGCTCCGGCATCGCCAACGCGGTCGAGATCCTCGGCTCACTCGGCGGCGTCGCCGTGACCGCGGTCGACCACACGCTCGTGATCGACTGCTCGCTCGCGGTCTCGCTCGACGAGGCCGGGCGCTACATCACCGCGCTCGGGATCGATCGCGTGACGTTCTCGTCGGCGTACTCGCGGCGCAACGTGCGCGGCACCAATCGCCCGAGCAAGCACAGCTACGGGCTCGCGATCGATGTCCACACGTTCGTCGGTCCCGACCTCGGCTCGCTACGGATCGATCGCGACTACGAGCAGGGACTCGGCGATACCGTCGACTGCGTCGGCAAGCCGCTCTCGCAGGGTGGGGCGGTGCTCAAGGTTCTCCAGTGCCAGCTCGTCCGCTCGGGACTGTTTCATCTGGTGCTGTCTCCGGACTACGACGACGCTCACCACGATCACTTTCATCTGGAGGTGAAGCCGTGGGGCGACCGACCGGCGCTACGATCGACAACGCAGGCGATCCATTGAGCCGCAGCGCGACGTAGAGCACCAGCAGCGACCACGCGAGCCAGATGCACGACCACAGCCAGACGGCCCAGTCGTCGGTGGTCCCGAACGTGGCGAGCGCCATGTTGCCGGCGTCCGACAGCCCCGCGAAGTTCCCGTCGACGACCTGCGACGGCCGGAGCAGCACGCGGATGTCGAGCAGCGCGTTGACGCACGACTGCGCCGCGATGAAGTGTGCGCCGGCGAGCCGCCAGCGCGCCGGGAGCAGCAGGGCACATGCCGCGACACCCGCGCCCATGCTCGCGATCGCCCACGGCCCGAAGGTGTCGTCGGGGCGCGCCGCGATCACGGTGAACGAGCTCAGGATCAACAGGCCCGCGAGGACGAGGAGGGCGCGGCGTGCGGCCTTCGCTGTCGGAGTGGCGACGAGCAGGAGCGCGCCCCAGAGCGGCGTGCCCATGTAGCCCGCCGCCGCGATGAACGCCGTGCCGAACGGGCCGATGCTCGACTTCGCGAACGCGAGACCGCTGGTGTCGCGGAACAGCAGCACGTAGTCGAAGCCCGCGCCCGTGAGCGTCATCATCAGGCCGTGCGAGAGCTCGTGCAGCCACGTCGCGAGCAGCTTGAACGGATACAGCAACACCCCGGCGAACGGGAGGTTCCACAGCAACAGAGACGCGAGCAGGGCGACCGCGAGCGAGCGCATCTCGTTCGGATCGCGGCGTTTCACTCGTCCTTCGGTGGCGTCGCCGCGGGCGGCGTCGCGGTGGTTGCCGGTGGTGTGGTCGTCGCGGGCGGCACGGGATCGCCCGGCTTGGGTGCGCGCGGTGCGGGTTCGAAGATGCCCTCGAACAGGTTGGTCGTGCGGGTCCGCAGCGCGGAGCCGAGCTTGATGATGTCATCGGGGCTGAGCAGCTGACGGAGCGCATCGCTCGGCTTGCGCGCGAGCTGCCAGACATCGGCGAACCCGACCGGAGCGGTGCCTCCGCACACGGCGCCAATGAGCGCGCCACACACGAGACCCGCGACCATGCCGGCGAGCGGGATCGGTAGCCACGCCCACGACGACGCGGGGAGGTGGCCGTGCGGGATGGTCGCGATCATCACGAGGCCGGCACTGGCGATCGCGTGGGCCCGAGCCGACACGAAGATCGCCCGCCGCCGGCCGCCCGCCGCCGAGGCGTACGCGGCGAGCCGCCCGATCCCGCCAGCGGTGAGCAGGGCAGCGATCCCGGCGAACACCGTGGTCAGCCGCATGATCCGCATGAATCCCGCATCCGGATCGCCGATCCCGACCCTGGAGAGGCTCCAGACGGTCAGGGCGATCACCGGAATCTCGATGGCCGCTCCCGTCAGGAGCCCTTTGAAGAACCCCCATCGGGCCGGAATCGCAGGGATTTCCCCACGGGGACGCGTGCTTACGGGCGGAATCGACGGGTCGGACATGGCCACGCGAAGCCATCGGAATGATTCGCCACCAGGAAGGCTCCGCGTGGGTCAACCGTAGCATGCTCGGACCCGGCACCTCGTCGCTCGCGCGGACGCCGGATCGCCTGATGTACAATCGGCAAGGGACGCATGGCCTCTAACCAACAGCCCCGGACATACGCTGCAGCGCACTTCGCGCTGGAGCTCGATGGCAAGAAGGACGTCGGGCTGTTCCGCTCGATCGAGGGCGGTGGCTGCAAGGCCGACGTCATGACGTACCAGAACGGAGCCAACTACGATAAGTGGCGCTCCCTCGGTAAGCCCAAGTTCGAGGACATCAAGTGCCAGGTCGGCATGGCGATGTCCGAGCCGTTCTACGCGTGGATCGAGAAGTTCTTCGACGGCATCGCTGATCGCAAGAATGGCGCGATCGTCGCAGCCGACTTCTATTACAACGAGCGTGCGCGTCGCGAGTTCACGAACGCGATGATCAAGGAGCTCTCGTTCCCGAAGCTCGATGCAAACGACAAGAACGCCGCGTACATGACCGTCGCGCTCGCCGTCGAGGACATCGTGTTCAAGAAGGGCGAGGGCGCGAAGCTCCAGCAGCAGCAGGGCATGAAGGCCCAGAAGCTGTGGACCGCCTGTAATTTCCGGTTCTCCCTCGACGGATTCGAGCAGGCCTGCAAGCGCGTCACGAAGATCGACGCGTTCACGATCAAGCAGCAGGTCCTCGAGTACCACTCGGGTGGCTTCCGGGCGCCGACCAAGACGCCGAGCCAGATCGACTTCCCGAACATCGTGTTCTACGTCCCCGAGGCCGACGCTCAGCCGTTCTTCCAGCGGTTCACCCAGCGCGCCATCAAGGGCGAGGTTCGTGGCCATGCGGCGCAGAAGGCCGGCATGATCCAGACGTTCGATCAGGAGAAGCGTCCGCTGTTCACGCTCGAGTTCTTCGAGGCGGACATCCTCAACGTCGCGCCCGAGAAGTCGGACGCCGGTAGCGAGGAGATCAAGCTCGTGAAGATCGAGCTGTTCACGGAGAAGATGAAGTTCTCGTATCCCGCGATGCAGGTCGAGTAGGTCGGTCGGTCAGTCCCGCTGCGCTTCGGACTGTAGCGACTGCCACCGCTCGATCGCCTCGGCCTTGGCCGCTCCCAGGAGCTCGGTCACGGCTTCGAGCTCGTCCGGGTCGCTGGCAAACGCCGCCACGGGCGTCAGCACGAAGGCGAGGACATCGAGTGCGGACTTGGGGTCCGGCGTGTAGGTGCTGGTGAACAGCGTCTCGCCCATACCGCCAGACTCACACCCACAGATCGACGCGGCAAATTTTTGGCCGTTTAGAGATGCATGGATGTGCGCGGTTCGCGCAAACGATCCGGGGCACGCCAATCACGGCCGGCAATTGGCCGTTTGCGTCGGAACAGGTTGATATAGTCGGAGGGCAGTGGAGAAGGCCGAGCGGCAGGGGGAACCGACCCGCCTCGGGTCGTACGAGATCGTCCGCAAGCTCGCGCGGGGCGGTATGGCGGACCTGTTTCTCGCGCGCACCGTGACGAACACGTTCGAGCGGCTCGTCGTCCTCAAGAAGATCCTGCCGAAGTTCGCGGCGAACCCGCGCTACGTGCAGCTGTTCCTGGACGAAGCGAAGCTCGCCGCCAATCTCAACCACAAGAACATCGTCCAGGTCTTCGACATCGGCAATCACGGCGCCGACTCGTTCTTCGCGATGGAGTTCCTGCACGGGCAGGACGTCCGCACCGTGCTGCATCGTGCGTGGCGGCTCAACGAGAAGATGCCGATCAAGCACGCGATCCACATCGCAAGTCAGGTCGCCGCGGCGCTCCACTTCGCGCACGAGAAGCGCAAACCTGACGGCTCGCTGCTCAACATCGTTCACCGCGATGTCTCGCCGTCGAACGTGATCGTGACCTACGACGGTATGGTCAAGTTGCTCGACTTCGGCGTCGCGAAGGCCGCGACCAGCACGATCAAGACGCGCACCGGAACGCTCAAGGGCAAGATCTCGTACATGTCGCCCGAGCAGGCGAAGGGCGGCTCGGTCGATCGTCGCAGCGACATCTTCTCCCTCGGAATTGTGCTGTGGGAGATGATCACGACGACGCGGCTCTATCGCGGCGAGAACGATCTCGCGACGCTGCAGCTGATCATCAATCAGCCGCCGAGGCGGCCGTCCGAGGTCAACCCGGAGTGCCCCAAGGAGCTCGAGCGGATCGTGATCCGCGCCCTCGCGCAAGATCCAGCCGCTCGCTACCAGACCGCGCACGAGCTCGAGCTCGAGCTCGAGGATCTCGTTCGCCAGCTGCAGCTGCTGCAGTCGACGACGGCGCTCAGTCTCTACATGGCAACGCTGTTCCGCACCGAGATCGCGTCGTGGCACGAGGCGAAGGCGGCGGGCGTCGAGC
>JANOPP010000112.1:0-57982 GCA_031421915.1 Myxococcales bacterium
TCATCGGCTGCGTAGTTGATCTCGTCGAAGAACCGGTAGACCGAGCCGTAGCCTCGCACCGAGCCCGTCAGCTTCTTCGACAGCTCGCGCGAGTGACCGCCCTCGAGCAGGATCTGCGTGTTGTAGAGCGCGTACGACGGATCCTGTGCCGGATCGCTGTCGTACGGCGCGAACGGCGAGTCGCGCCGACTGCGGTACGCGCGGAGCTGCGCGAAGCTGCCCTCGTACTGACCGACGATCCCACCGATCAAGGTGCGCGCACCATCGGACGACAGCGTATCGGGGCTGATCTCGGCGACGTTGTAGCTCTCGCCGAAGCGATCCATCACCAGCACCGAGCCGCGGAGCTGCTTGTCGACGCTGCCGGCCGCGAACCCCGCGGTGGTGACGACGCCGTTGATCGAGTTGATGGCGACGCGGCCCCACGCGCGCTGGCCCTCGGCCGCGCTGCGGGTGACGATGTTGATGATCGCGAAGAACGCGTTGGTTCCGTACACCGCGCCGACCGGGCCACGGATCACCTCGATGCGCGCGATGTCGTCGATCGAGACGATCCCGTCGAAGCCGACACCCGCGAACGCGCCCCACGCCTCGTTGAGCGTCGCGCCGTCGACGAGCACCAGGATGCGACTGTTGAAGCCGCCCGCGATCTGGACGCCGCGGATGCCGACCTGATGAGTGAGCCGCGTGTCCTGGATGTAGACGCCGGCGACGCCCGCGATCGCCTCGCTGACCGTGCGGTAGCCGAACCGACGGATCCGATCCGCCGAGACGACGGTCACGGCCGAGGCCACGTTGCCGAGGGTCTGCTCGCGCTTCGCGGCACCGACGACCACGTCCTCCTCGGCGGACGTCGCCGCGAGCAGCGTCGCCGAGCTCGAGACCTCGTCCTGCGTCGCCGGCAGCGGCGGCAGATCGGCGACATCGACCCCTGGACCCTCGGCGCGCGCAGCGCCCGTGGCGACCAGAGATGCAAACACGATCGCGAGCGCTCCTGCCCCCCGCGTACCGCTCGTCATGCCGCTCCGCGACCTACGCTCTGCCTGTTGACCGGCGGATCGAACTGGCACAACACGAACGTGATGTCGTCGTCGGCCAGGGCGCCATCGGCGTAGGCCTCCACCGTCGAGATCACGCGATCGCGCAACGTGACGAGCGACGGTCCGTCGGGCAGCGGCTGGCCCGTCAGCGCCTGGCGGAGGCGGCGATCGCCGAACAGCTTGCCGTTCCGGTTTGCGCGCTCGACGAGCCCGTCGGTGAAGCACACGAACAGATCGCCCGGTCGGAGCTGCAGCGAGCCGCGCCGGATCTCGACCTCGATGTTGCGGTCGCCGAGCGGGTTTCCGCTCGCCGCGATGATGCTCGCGTCCTCGAGGATGCGGGTCCCGCCGAGCTTCATCACGTACGGGAAGTTCTGCCCGGCGTTCGCGTAGTGGAGGATGCCGTTCGTCGAGTCGAACACCGCGGAGAACGCGGTCATCAGCACGTTGTGATCGCCGACCTGGCGGATCGCGGAGTCGATCGCCTTGAGCACCTGCTCGGGCGTCAACAACCGCTCGTCGATCCCGGAGAGTGCCTCGACGGCGCCACGCGCGGTCGCCGCGATCATCGCCGAGTGGATGCCGTGACCCGTCGCATCGCCGACGACGAGCAACATCCGCCCGTTCTCGAGCTTGCGGTACGTCCACCAGTCACCGCCGCAGCTCGACGCCGGCATGCAGTAGCCGACGATCTTGAGGTTGCCGTGACTGTCGAGCGTGTGCGGCGGCAGCATCGCCTGCTGGACCTGCCGCGCGAGCTCCATCTCCTTCTCGAGCGACGCCTTCTGCGCCTGCTCGACGAGCAGGTCGCGGATCTCGTCGGCCATCTTGTTGAAGGCGCGCGCGAGGACACCGAGCTCGTCGCCGCGATCCTCGGGGACGCGGCCCTGGAGATCGCCCGCGGCGATCCGCTCGGCCTGGTAGGTCAGCTGCTTGATCGGCTGCGCGAGCCGCACGCCCTGGAGCGCGCCGAGCACGATGCCGATGCCGAGCACGACGAGCGAGACCAGCAGCATCCGGTTGCGCGCCGCCCGCGACCGATCCTCGGCCTGGGTCAGCGACGTCTGGAGCTCCTTGTCGAGACCGGCGGTCGAGACCCCGATCCGTAGCGAGCCCACCTGGTTGTCGCCGAGCTTCACCGACGCACCGTAGACCCAGTCGGTCGCCTCGCCCGCCCGCGCATGGACCACATCGCCGTTCTTGATCCCGTCGACCAGCCGGCGTTCGAGCTCCTCGAGCTTGGGCTTGGGTGGCGCGCCCGCGGTCGAGCCCACGACGACCCCGCTGGCATCCGTGACCACGAGCCACTGGACTCGGTTGTCGCCGGTCTTCTTGTCGTCCTGGATCGTGTTGTCGAGGAGCGGCACGATCTCGTTGAACGCGCTGTTCCCGAGCGGGAGGGCCACCGCGGTGGCGACGGCCTTCACGACCAGCTCGGACTCGCGGACGATCGACCGCTCGCCAGCCTCACGGCGGTGGCTGATCGAGGTCTCGGTCAGGTCGTTGATCGACTTCTGGGCGAACCACGTGGCTGTGCCCACTGCTGCCGCGACTACGATCGAGGTAGCGAGGATGAGCTTGACCGAGATCGGAATCCCGGCGCGAGCTTGACGCGACGCACCCACGGCCTTGGAAGGTTAGTGGAATGCCCGTCAGGAATCCAGCGACCGACCCGTCGCAACGGCCCTGGAGACGGCGAGATCGAACAAGGCCTCCAGGGGGGCCGCTGGGCCATCTCCTTCGAGGAGGCGGAGGGCCCGGGCGATCGCCTCGATCGTCGAGACCCGACCCTCGCCCGGCGACTCGCGGAGGCGCGCGGCCGGCATCGGCGCGTCGGGGAGCCGCAGGAGGGGCAGCCCGCGCAGCGCCGAGATCTTGTGGAACATCTTCCGCGCCTGGGACCACGTCGCGTCGAGGACGAGGATCTGCCGCGGCAACAGCGTGGGAACGACGACGGGTCCGTCCCCGGCCGGGAACACGATCCATGTCCCATCGAGCGGCGGGATCACGGTGGGATGCCCCGGCTCGCCGTGGTCGACGATCTCGCTGTTGACGAGCGCCTGGTGCGCGAGCCGGCCCGTGTTCGACGACCGGTACTTCTCGCGGTGATGGCGCAGGATGAGCACCCGGGTCGCCGTCTCGATCCGCGGGACCTGCGCGCACAGACACACCCGCTGCACGTACAGGCAGCGGGGACAGCGCTCGTGACCGAGATCCACGAGGCAGCTATCTACAGCAGCGGAACCCGACGTTCGGGAAGAAGAACGCATCGTCCGCGAGCGTGAAGTTCAAGCCGCAGGTGAGGCCCGTGACCAGGTTGTTCGACGCGCCACCGCGCAGCGGGTTCTGACCCGCGGTCCGCGCGGCAGTCCACTCCTTGACGTTTCCGCTCATGTCGAACGCGTCGTTCGCGCCCGTCTGATTCGCGTAACACATGCCCAGCGAACCCGTCGTTCGGATGTCGTCCTGATCGCCCGCGAGCACGCCGTTGGTGTCGAGCTCGTCACCGTTACAGACCTGCGGCTGCGCCGTGCGTGGGTTGCTCTCGTACGCCCACGAGTTGTCGAACGTCGGCGTGTTCGTCGACTGGCGGCTCACCGCGATGGTGTCGACGATGACGCCGTCCTCGCGGGTGTAGATGCTGAACGTGTGCGTGCCGGCCGCTCCGCTCGTGAGCTGCGGGCTGACAACCCACACCCACTGATCGACGCCGGGGACGATGACGTCGCCCGCGTTGGCCGCACCCGCCGTGGTTCCAGCCGCGAGGCCGGTCCAGATCGAGTTGTTGGCGCCACCCGTCGAGAGACCGATCGAGATCGTTGCCATCGCGGCACCCGTGGAGGTCACGTCGTCGGTGAACGCGCCCGGGTTGGGATCGCCGCCCGCCGCCAGGACCCGGCTCGCCACGCTGAGCTCACCGTTGTTCGAGCCCGCCATCTCCCAGAGCTCGCTGTAGTTCGTCGGCGGCCCCACGGCGACGGTGTTGCCGCCAATGTGCCACGCACCGATCGCGAGCACGACCGATGACACCGCGAGGGTGCCGGCGTCAGGGGGGTTCGGAGGATTCCCACCCGTGTCATTGCCACTGGCGCTCAGGATGCTCGCGAGGCTGAAGTTGCCAGCCTTCAACACGGTGAGGCCCGTGTAGTTGGTGCCCGTCGGCGAGACGTACGCCTGGTTAGCGACAGCACCTGCGGCCGTCGCGACGCGGTACGCGACCGAGAGCCGCCCGTCGAGGTTACCGTCATCGTGCGCCTGCGTCAGGATCTGGGTGAACCCCGCCTGGAGCGTGTGGGCCGGGACGCCGTTGGTGCCGCGTGTCCACGTCGTCACGATCACGAGATCGCCGACCTGCGTCGCGGCATTCGTCATCGGCGCGAGCCCGACGATCGGGGGCGTATTGACGCGGAACGGATCCGCCGTGACGCCCGGCGCGCGCATACGCGTCCAGATCCGGTAGTTCGTCGCTCCGAGGAGGTTCAGCCGGAAGTCGAGCCGCGACGATTGTGCGAGCGCGTTGGCCGCCGTCGCCGCAAAGCCGTTGTCGGGGACCTGCATCGCGGTGACCCCGGCAAACGTCGCCGGCGAGATCTGCGTCCACGCCTGCGCCACACCACCGATCGTGGTGTTCGCGAACGCGTCCTCGGCCTCGATGAACACGAAGTCCGTGGTGCCCGTGGTCGCCGGACCGGTGACCGGATAGGCGACCGACGGCGTACACATCTGCTGCCACTCGGCCTCCGTGCACAGACGCGCGTTGATGTTCGTACACGCTGCCTCGGCCTGGCCGTAGGTCACGTTGGTCCACGGCAGGCGGCCCGTCGTCGAGCACGCGTGGCTCTCGAGCTGGTTGCCCAGCAGAGCGTCCGGGCGCGAGGCCTCGTACTTCATGATCTGGACGGTGCTGCGCGGGACCGTCACCCACTCCTGGCCCGTCAGATTTCCCAGGTCAGCGCCGTCATCGACCGTGCCGTTGCAGTTGTTGTCGAGACCGTCGCAAATCTCCGCCGTCGCGGTACCGCCGGCCGGTGCGTTGCACGCCGCCGCGAGGTCGCGGTTGGTCGTGTTGCACACGAACGTTCCGGACGTCCCGCAGACGCCCTGCATGCCGTTGGTGCACAGGTTGCCAAGGTTCGGCTCCTGCGCCTCGTCGACGCGACCATCGCAGTCGTTGTCGGCGAACGCGGCCTGCGCCCCGACGAGGATGTCCGAGTCGCAGCGCGTCTCCGGGATCAGGTTGCCAGCCGCGTCGATGCTGGCGTTCGGGTTTGCGTAGTTGCAGCGCCACGTGATCGTGCCCGCCGGGTTGTTCGGCGGCGGACCGCAGAACAGCGACGTCAGCGTCGAGCACGCTCCATCGGCGTCGCACAGGCCGGTCGGCGCCACCATGCTCGGATCCGCCATGTCGGTGAGACCGTCGCAGTCGTCGTCGATGCCGTTGCAGGTCTCGGCGCCGAGGAACGGGTGGCCGCAGTTGAACTCGCAACCGTTGCCGTTCATGCCGTCGTTGTTGAAGAAGTTCGGAGCGCACGCGAGGATGCCGCACTGGCCCGGCAGCGTGGCCGGCGCCGGCGGACCACAGCCCTCGAACGCATTGGGTAGGTTGCAGACGTTGCCGCAGGCGCCGCAGTTCTGGACGTCCGTCATCAGGTTGTAGCCGTTGGCGTTGTTGCCGTCGCAGTCCTGATCGAAGTTGTCGCAGAGCTCGAACGTCGGGCCGATCTGGCCGACGCAGGTCTCGACGCCGCCGAGGCAGCTCAGCGTGCCGCGGTCACACAGGCCGACGTCCATACCCGTCGTGCACGGACCACCGGTCGGTACCATCTCGTCGAACGTGCCGTCGCAGTCGTCATCGCGGTTGTTGCAGAGCTCGGGCTGGCCACCGACGGTGCCGATGTCGCCCTCGCAACTGATCGCGCCGCTGATGCAGCGGTTCACGCCCGCCGTGCACTCGCCGGTGTTGGTACCGCACAGCGCGCCACCACCCGGATCACCTTCGTCGGTGAGGCCGTTGCAGTTGTTGTCCTTGAGATCGCAGAGCTCGGGCGCGGGCGGCTTGCTGCACACGATCGTGCCTTGCGGGCTGCACTGCTTGACGCCGCCGGCGCACTCGCCCTGACCCGAGTTGACCGCGGGCGGGCTCGAGCACGCCTCGCCGATCGTGGGCAGCGAGCCCTCGTCGACGTTGTTGTCGCAGTCGTTGTCCTTGTTGTCGCAGACCTCGGGGCCGGTCGGCACGCACGTCGATGCGTCGGGTGCATCGCCATCCGGTGCATCGACCGCGTCACCGTCGCCGCCGTCGGTGCCATCCCCGTTTCCACCGTCGCCGGTCGCGCAACCGATGCAGTAGTCGTTGACGCTGCACGACAGCGAGCTCGCGGCACCGACCGCGAAGATCGCGACGCCGAGGGCGCGCAGGAGGATCGTCTTCACGCGGCACCTCCCTCGCGCCGACGGCGCAGCAGCAACACCAGGCCTAGACCGAGGAGGACCGAGCCGCCCGCGTCACCGCTGGTGCTACAGCCGCCGCCGCCGCCCGTCGTGACGTACGTCTCCACGCCAGCGTCCGGCTTGAAGTCATCCTCGTCGAAGCACGTGCCACCGACGCAGACCTCGCCCGTCGCGCACTGGATGTCGAAGATCTCGCACGGGTCGTCCTCGCACATGCCGTTGTTGTTCGCGTTGCAGTACTGACCCTGCGGGCAGACCACGAAGCCACACGGGTTCGGGATGCACGAGCCGTCGTCGTCCTGACAGACCTGACCCGCGGGGCACGGCGGGTTGCACGGGTTGGTCTCGCAGACACCGAGGCGGCAGCGCTCGTTCGGGCCACACGTGACGCCGGCACAGCTGCCGAAGCACTGACCGCCGACGCAGTTCTGACCCGCGGCGCAGGTCACGCCCTGACACGGGTTGGTGATGCAGGTGCCGTTGATGCAGTTCTGGTTCGCCGCGC
The DNA here is from genome assembly GCA_031421915.1 of Myxococcales bacterium. GTDB lineage: Bacteria > Myxococcota_A > Polyangia > Haliangiales > Haliangiaceae > JABFXX01. The sequence goes on from JANOPP010000112.1 coordinate 6,997, forward strand.
AGCGATCCGGGAACGTCGTGCAGTCGTCTGGCTTGCACTCGCCGGTCGGCAGGAAGCAAATGTTCGGCGCGTTGCAGTTGTGGACGCCCGGGGCGCACGCGGAGACGCACTCCTTGTCGCTCGGGTTGCTCGCCTTCGGACGGCAGAGCTGCTTGTCGCCCGCGACGACCGGACACGTGAAGTTGAAGCACGGATCCGCGAGGCAGAAGCCGCCGATGCACGCCTTGCCCATCGGGCAGGCGAACTCGCCGGGCACGCACTGGAACGCGCACTGGCAGCTCGTACACGTCGCGCCGGCGCCGCACAGCGCGCCCTCGTCGACCTGACCGTTGCAGTTGTCGTCGAGACAGTTGCAGCTCTCCTGGCCGACCGGATCACCGGCGCACACGACGCCGCCGTTCTCGCAGGACTCGTGCGCGTTGCACAGGCCGGGGCCGGTGCACGGGCAGTCGTCGACGTTGCCCGGGATGTTATCCGGACCATCGGGATCCGTGCACGCCCAGCTCTCGTCGACCATCATGTCGCAGTCCTCGTCGATGCCGTTGCACGTGTTGTCGATGCCGCTGACGGCCGTACAGGTCTGAACGCCGGCGGTACAGATCAGCTCGCCACCGCAGCTGTTGATCGAGCAGTCCGCGGGGCGGCACATGCCCATGTCGCAGTCGGGCGTCATCGGCGAGCCCGCGCACTGCGCGTCCGTGGTGCACGAGATCGGCGGCGTCTCGTCGACGCGACCATCGCAGTCATCGTCGAGGAGGTTGCAGATCTCGATGCCGGGCTGCACCTCCTGCACGCAGTTCGTGTAGAAGCCCGGCGGCGCGCCCGGGCAGGTCCGGTTGCCGGGGTTACACACGCACTGCGCGCCGAGTAGCTCGCACGCCGAAGCGGGATTGCCGCCGGGGTTGTTGCGCGGGTCGAACGCCGGGAACGTGTCGCAGCGCAGGCCGGCACGCGTGCCGCCGACGCAGGTGCGCTCGGGGGCCGTGCCGCCCGTGCAAGCGCCGCCGGGGCACGTCATATTCGAGCAGCTCTCCTGGAACCCATCGACGATGCCGTCGCAGGTGTCGTCGATGCCGTTGCAGAGCTCGACCGGGCCGGGCGTCGGCGCGGTGCAGGCACCGAGGCCCGCGACGCCGTTGCACGGGCGGACGCCGGTACACGTACCGTTCGCGCACGGCACCGACGTGTTCTCGTCAACGTTGCCGTCGCAGTCGTCGTCGTCGCCGTCGCAGATCTCGGTGTTCGGGATGCACACGCAGCCCGTGACATTCTCGTCGATCAGACCGTCGCAGTCGTCGTCGAGGTTGTTGCAGCCGAACGGGACCTCGTTGCTGGGCGAACCTGGCGTACCGGCCGCGGTCGGCTCGCAGATGTTGGACTGGCAGGTGCCCGCGACACCCGCGGGCGGCGTCATCGTCGCGTTGACCACGGTGCACGCGGTGCCGTCGACGGCTCCATTGCAGCTCGGCGTGCTGGTGCGACCGGCGCTGCACTGCGTTCCGGCGCCGTCGGCGCGGCACTCGGTGACGCCCACGAGGCGGCACTGACCGAGGCGACCGTTGTTACACGCGTTGCCCTTGGTGAAGCCTTCGTCGGAGATGTTGTCGCAGTCGTCGTCGAGGTTGTTGCAGACTTCGGTGCGAATGGCGTCGTCGAGGATGTTGGAGATCGCGAGCTGGAGCTCGGCCTCGTTGTTGGCGTAGAAGCCCTCCGATCCGGCGAGATCGGGCTCGCCGCCGCCCTGCGCGATCGCTTCGATCTGCGCGTTCGGCTCGGCGATACCGAAGCCGATCGGCTTGGTCTCGACGCGATAGCGGCGCCCATCGACATCCGTCGTGAGCAGCAGCGACGCGGCGTTCGCGGGATTGCCGTTACAGGTCTCGGCACCGTCGGTCATCAGGATGACGATGTATGGACGGCACTGAGTCGCGCAGCAGTTCACGGTGCACGTCGGTGAGGGGTTGCAGCCCGTCGGGAGGAAGCTCATTCCCTTCGGATCGGTCCGGATCGGGTCGAAGCCGGGGTTGCCCGCGGGCCACACCGGGAAGTTCGGCGCGGAGATGCCGTCATCCTGCGCACCGAGCCAGTACTGCTTCGCACCGCGCAACGTGCCGTCGAGCGGGGTGTTGCCCGACGGGTTCCAGATCTCGGGATCGGTGCCGACGTTGGTGCACGTGTTGCCGCTGAAGTCTGTCCACGTCGCGGCGAGAGCATTCTGGCCTTCGACGAGACCCGTCACCATCTCGAACATGTCGGACGAGGCACCGCTCGGGCTGCTGTTACACGCGGGACCCGCGCCACAGCCTCCGCCCGCCGCGGTGTCTGCACCGTTCCAGCAGCATCCAGCGGGAAACGTCGTCGGCGTGCCGGCCTTCGTCGAGCGAAAGTGCGCGAGGGCGAACACCATGTCGCCATAGCTGTTGACGATCTTGTTGATCGCACAGCGCGCATGATTCAAGCGGTTGTCGGTTCCCCCGCACGACGGTGGTCCCGATCCGGTTGCGGTGTTCATCGAACCCGACGTGTCGAACGCGAACACGACGTACGGCTTGAGCGGTTCGTTCGCCTGCGCGCGCGCAGGAGTCGAAGCGAACGCGACCATCAGCATGGCTACCCCTAGCCACGCGCACAGATTTCTCATGGTGCCGACATCATAGAAGGCCGCGCGACGAATTGGAATTCTTGGTCGGGTAGCTCTTGGGGTAGCTGTGGCCTACATCCCAGCTCGGATGATCACCTACCGAGGAGCGATCGACCCACGACCTTGAGCGTCAGGATCGGCTTGACGCCTTCGAAGATCGGCAGGACCTGGGCGTCGGCAACATAGCGGCTGATCGGGTACTCCTCGGCGTAACCCCAGCCGCCGTGCAGCAATTGTCCGAGCTGGGTCACCTCGACGGCGACGTCGCACGCGAACAGCTTGGCCATCGCAGCGAGCGGTGACGCACGCCGCTCGTCGCCATCCATCGCGGTCGCCGCGGCATAGGTGATCGCCCGGGCAGCCGTCAGGCGCGAGGCCATCCGCCCGAGGTGGTAGCGGGTGAGTCCATAGTCGCCGATCGCACGGCCAAACTGCTTGCGTTCGGCGACGTAGCGGCAGGTCTGCTCGAGAGCGGCGGAGGTCAGCCCACACGCCCGACCGCCGGTCTGGAGCCGGCCGGCCGCGAAGCCCGCCATCTGCAGGTTGAAGCCTCGACCGAGTCCCTCGGGGCCGCCGACCACCTGCGCGTCGGGTACGAGCCACTTATCGAAGGAGATCGTGAAGGAGTGCATCCCGCGATACCCGGGCGTGCGATCCGCCTTCCCCGTAAGCGTGCCGCCGCCGGGCTGGGTCGCGGCGAACTCGTGACCGTCGAACCGCGGCTTGTCGACAATGAACAGCGTCAGACCGCGCGCGCCCTTCGACAGATCCGGATCCGTGCGGGCGAGCAGCGCGATCACATCGGCGCGCCCCGCGAACGTGCACCACGCCTTCGCGCCCGTGATCTCGTAGCCACCGCTGACCTTGTCGGCGCGGCACGCGACTGCCGCGACATCGGACCCGACGTTGGGCTCGGTCACCGAGATCGCGGCCATCACCTCGCCCGATGCGAGGCGCGGGAGCCAGAGCGCTTTTTGCTCCTCGGTCCCGCCGGCGACCAGCGCCTTCGCGAGGATCTCGGGGCGGGTGATCAGCGAACCCGCGGCGGCGAGCGAGCCGCGCGACAGCTCCTCGGTCGTCAGGATCATCGCGAGGTTCCCGAGCTCGTGGCCGCCGTACTTCTCGGGGATCGCGAGCGCGAAGTAGCCGGCCTTCGCCATCTCCGAGATGAACCGCTCCGGCACGAGCTCGTCGTGGTGGTGGATGCGCTCGGCGTGCGGGATGATCTCGCGCTCGACGAACGCGCGAACGTTGCCGCGGACCTCGGTCAGGAGCTCGTCGAGGGGCCAGGTGAGCCGCCCCTCGGACGCGATCGCGCTCGCGCCGATCTCCTCGACGGCCGCAGGGGCGATCGCATCGGCGATCGCGGCGGACGCGGCAGTGTCGTACGCGAGCTCGCGCAGGCCGAGCAGCGGCGCGATCGGCGCGAGCCGGAATGGGATCTGGGCAGCGAGCTCGGCGGCGGCGACACGCGCGGCCCCTGCCATCGCCCCCGGCGCGGTCACGAGCTCCGCGATCACGCGGGCCTCGGTTGCGGCGTAGGCGACGCGCTCCACGACGACCTGGTACTCGTCGATTCCCTCGCCGTTGCGAGTCAGCGATCGCGTCGCCTCGACGGCGCGCTCGGCGAGGGCCTGCGCGGCGGCGGAGATCACGGAGCGGTCATCGGCCATGCCCACTTCGTAGCGCGCGAACGAGGCGATGTCCGCGAGCACGACGTGAGATCGTCGACGATGCTGGCGGTGCGTTCGACGTCGCCGGTGCGTGCTAGGCTCGAGACGTGAGCGCGCGAGATACGACCCCAGACGCGGCGGCGTTCCAGGTCGCGCTCTATCGCCAGATGTCCCCGGAACGGCGTTGCGCGATCGCAGCACGCATGTCGTCGGCGGCGCGCGCCGTCACCCTGGAAGGCATCCGCAGTCGTCATTCCAACTATGATGCGCAGGAGGCGAAGCTTGCGCTGTTTCGCCTGCTCCTCGGTGACGACCTGTTCCGACGCGCCTGGCCGGGCGCGCCGATGCTCGAGCCGTGACACACGAGGACGAGATCGACGCGCTCCTCCGCGCGATCGTCGAACGGCTGGATGCCAGTGGCATCCCGCACATGGTGGTCGGATCGTTCGCCAGTACGTTTCACGGCGAACCCCGAACGACGCGCGACCTGGATCTCGTGATCGACCCCTCGCCAGCGCAACTGGATCAGCTCCTGGGTTCGCTGGACGCCGAGCACTACTACGTCGACCACGACGTGGCGCGCGACGCGCTGAGGCGTCGCAGCATGTTCAACGTCATCGAGATCTCGACGGCCTGGAAGCTCGACCTCGTGATTCGCAAGGCGCGACCGTTCTCGATCGAGGAGATGCGGCGGCGCCAGGTCGTGACGATGCTCGGTGCTCCGGTCGCCACGGCGACAGCCGAGGACACGATCATCGCAAAGCTCGAATGGGCGAGAGAAGGCGGCTCGCAGCGCCAGATCGATGACGTCGTCGGGATCCTGCGTGTACGAGGCGGACATCTCGATCTCGCCTACGTCCAGCGCTGGATCGAGGAGCTGGAGCTCACCGCCCTGTGGGAGCTCGCGAGGAGCAAGGTCGAAGGTTAGGCACCTAGCCGCTCGCGCGCGTGAGCGAGCAGACCAGCGCACGCGCGCTCGCACTGATCGAGGACCTCCTCGAACCCGCGGTCGCCTCCTGCGTAGTACGGATCGGGCACGTCGGCGTTGGTCGGCGCGGTTGGATCGAAGCTCCGCAACAAGCGCAAGGTCGGTGCGCTGCGAGCGCCGAGCATCCGGCGCAGCGCGACGGCGTTCGCCGCGTCCATCGCGATCACGAGATCGAAGCGATCGAGATCGGCCGCCGTGAACTGCCGCGCGTGGTGCGTGATCTCGAGGCCACGACGAGCAGCGGCCGCGCGCGTACGCGGATCGGCGTCCTCGCCGCAGTGGTAGGCACCGGTGCCCGCGCTATCGAGCGCGATCTGGTCGACGAGCCCCGCCTCGGCGACGAGCTCGTGCATCACGATCTCGGCGGTCGGCGACCGGCAGATGTTGCCGAGGCAGACAAAGCAGATCCGCAGCACACCTCAGCTCGACGGTGGATCGCTGTCGAGCTCGCCCGTCCAGTACAGATAGTCGCGCCACGCATCGGGGATCGATCGCAGCGAGATCCGGATCGCGACCGCGGGGACCCAGTTCGGCTGCGTCGGCATCGCGAGCAACGCCATCCCGGCCTCGCGCGGCGTGCGCCCACCCTTCTTGCGATTGCACAGGTAGCAACACGTGACGATGTTCGTCCACTCGGTCAGGCCGCCCTGCGAGCGCGGCTTGACGTGGTCGTACGTCAGCTCGCTGATCGACGCCTTCTTGGCGCAGTACTGACACTTGTAGTTGTCGCGCGCGTAGATGTTCACGCGCGAGAACTTCACCGGCCGCGCATGGCGACGGAACGAACGGAGCAGACGCACCACCGCCGGAACGCGAATGATCACGTTCACCGAGTGGAGATCTTGGTTGTACTCCTCGAGCACCTCGACCTTGCCGAGGAACAAGAGCGTGATGGCACGCTGCCACGAGATGACCTTGATCGGCTCGAATCCCTGGTTCAGCAGCAGGGTCTGCGCAGTGTCCATCGATCGCCCTCGATACGAATGTAGCATCGGGTCCCTCACGCGACACGTTCTGCTCTTGGACGTGCGATCTCGGACACATGCGCGCCCCGCCGAGGGAACTGAGATTGAAATCGATTTTCAAGAATGCTAGGTCTCGTGGGTGGCATCGCTCGCAGAGACCCCTCCCGGCCGTGTCGTCACGGTTCGTGGGGTCGAGGGCTCGCGCGCGTTTCGCCGGCGCCTCCTCGAGATGGGGCTCGTGCCGGGCATCGCGATCCGGATCGTGACGGTCGCCCCGCTCGGTGATCCGCTGCAGGTCGAGGTCCGGGGTGGGCAGTGGTCGATGCGCCGCACCGAGGCCGCGAACATCGCCGTCGACGACAGCAAGGCGTCGCGATGACCGACTGCCACGACGCGGGGGCACCGGCAGCACAACGCACGCTCCCGGAGCAGCCGACGATCGTGCTCGCCGGCAATCCGAATGTCGGCAAGACGACCCTGTTCAACGCGCTGACCGGCTCGTCGGCGAAGGTGTCGAACTATCCCGGGATCACCGTCGATCGGTTGAGCGGAACCCTGACCCTGCCCGGCGGACGCCTCGCCGAGGTGTTCGACATCCCCGGGACGTACAGCCTCAATGCGCGCAGCGCCGAGGAGCAGATCGCCCTCGACGCACTGGTCGGCTTGCAGGGCGCCGCGGTCCCCGATGTCGTCGTCGTCTGCCTCGATGCGACGCAGGTCGCCCGCGCGGCGTACTTGCTCCTGCAGATCCAGGAGCTCGGCGCGCGCTGCGTGGTCGCGCTGACGATGATCGACGAGGCGAAGCTCGCGACGCCGGACTCGCGCGCGCTCGCGACACTGCTCGGGTGCGAGGTCGTCGCGGTCACCGCGCGCACCAAGCACGGGCTGCCGGAGCTCGTCGCCGCGATCGATCGAACGCTGCGCAGTGACGCCAAGGCCGTGTGGCGGTGGACGCCGTCGGCGGCGCTGCGCGGGCACCTCGACGCGGTCCGGGGGGCGCTCCCCTCGTCGTGGCGCGGCAGGGCCGACGATGCACTCGCGCTGTGGAGCTTGCTCAGCATCGAGCCGCGCACCGGTGGCAGCGACGATGACGAGCTCGACGTTCCCGACGAGCTGCGCACCGCGGTAACCGCGCGTGCCGTCGACCGTGCCACCGATGACGAGCCCGTGCTCGCGCGCTGGGCGTGGCTCGATGCCGAGATCCCGAAGGTCGTGAAGCGACCGCCAGATCGCAGCCGCACCGAACGGATCGATCGGTTCCTGTTGCACCGCGGCGTCGGCTTCGTCGCGTTCCTCGGCGTGATGGCCGTCGTATTCATGGCGCTGTTCTGGGGAGCCGATCCGCTGATCGGCTGGATCGAGGCAGCGTTCAAGGCGATCGCGGACGGCCTGCGCAGCCAGCTCGGCGACGGCATCTTCACCGACTTCATCTGCGACGGCCTGATCGCAGGAGTCGGCGGTGTGCTCGTGTTCCTGCCACAGATCCTGCTGCTGTTCCTGTTCCTCGGCTTTCTCGAGGACTGCGGCTACCTCGCGCGAATCGCGTACCTGATGGACCGGATCATGCGGTCGATGAACCTGCACGGCCGCGCGTTCGTGCCGATGCTCTCGGGGTTCGCATGCGCGATTCCCGCGATCCTCGCGACGCGAACGATGGAGCGGCGGCGCGATCGGATCCTGACGATGATGGTCGTGCCGCTGATGACGTGCTCGGCGCGGCTCCCCGTCTACACGCTCGTGATCGCGGCGCTGATCCCCGGCTCGGCGCTCGAGCAGGCCCTGATCATGGTCGGGATGTATCTGTTCAGCGTCGTGATGGCGCTGGCCGCTGCGTGGATCATGTCCCGGACGGTCAAGCCGCTGAAGGCGAAGCGCCTGCCCTTCCTGATCGAGCTGCCGCCGTATCGCTGGCCGCGCGGCTTCGATGTGCTCCGCGCGATGTGGTCGAAGTCGGCGATGTTCCTCCGCGAGGCAGGCACCGTGATCCTCGTGTGCTCGATCGCGCTGTGGGCCCTGCTCTACTTCCCCCGCGAGCTCCCGGCGGGCTCGCCCGACTACGCCTCGCTGATCGAGCGCGCACCGAGCGACGAAGCGAAGCAGGCACTCGATGCCGAGCGCGCGGCGCTGCAGCTCGCGAACAGCTACGGCGGTCGCCTGGGTCACGCGATCGAGCCCGTGATCGCACCGCTCGGCTTTGACTGGAAGATCGGTGTCGGCATCGTCGGCGCGTTCGCGGCGCGAGAGGTGTTCGTGTCGACGCTCGGCATCGTGTACTCGGTCGGCGCGGATGCGGACGAGGGCTCCGAGCCGCTGCGTGACAAGCTGCGCTCCGCAACGAAGGCGGACGGCACGCGCGCCTACACGCCCCTCGTCGGGCTGTCGCTCATGATCTTCTTCGCGCTCGCCTGCCAGTGCATGAGCACGCTCGCGGTGGTCCGTCGCGAGACCCAGAGCCTGCGCTGGCCCCTGTTCCTGTTCGGCTACATGACGGTCCTGGCCTGGATCGTGAGCTTTCTCGTCTACCAGGGTGGTCGTCTCCTCGGCTTCGCCTGACCGCTGGTACCCTCGAGGGGTGCGAGCGGCGGTCCTGGCGGTCCTCCTCGTCGGGTGCTTTCAGCCCGTCGTGCCCACCGGCGTGCCGTGCTCGATGTCTGGAGAGTGCCCGCAGGGGCAGATGTGTGATCGCGTTCGCAACGTGTGTGGCGCGCCGCCCATCGATGCAAGTGGTGATGGAGCCGATGCACCGATCGATGCCGCGCTGATCGATGCACCGGACCTCGGTCCGTGGGGCGCGGTCCTCCCGATCACGGAGCTGAACACCGCCAGCGTCGAGACCGACCCCGCGATCAGCAGCGATGGCCTCGAGCTGTTCTTCTCGAGCAATCGAGCGGGTGGTGTTGGCGGTCAGGATGTGTGGGTCGCCAGGCGCACGTCCGGCGTGCTCGCGTTCGATGCCCCCACGCTGGTCGCGGAGCTATCGACGGCACAGAGCGAGGGTGGCCCGCACCTCACGTCCGACCACCTCACGATCTACTTCATGCGCAGCGCCGAGATCTACCGCGCGACTCGCCCGGACCGCGCGTCGCCGTTCGGAGCTCCGGTCGTGGACGTCGGACTCTCGAGTGCGATGCCCGACGTCAATCCGGCGCTCTCGCCGGACCAGCTCACCGCCGTGGTGACCCGAGAGCTCACGGCCGGCGACCGCGACCTGTATCTGTTCACGCGCACGTCGGTCGCCGCAGCGTGGTCGCAGGGGACGCTGCTGACGATGCTGCAGTCGACCGTGATCGACAGCGGCGCGGAGCTCACCGCCGACCCGCTCGAGCTGTACTTCCACAGCGATCGCGCGGGCGCGCCGGGCACCGACATCTTCCGGGCGACGCGCACGTCGACGTCGGCTCCCTTCAGCGCGCCGACCAACGTCACGGAGCTCAACACGAGCATGCTCGAGAGCGATCCGAGTATCACCGCCAACCGCAAGCTGATCGTGTTCGAGCGCCAGCAAAACCTCGTGTATGCAGCTCGTTAGCGATTTCTTCGGATCGCTGTCGATCCGCGGCGACGCCGTTCGACCCATGGGTGAAAGTCCAGATCCCAAAGGAGAACGTCGATGCAATACCTGCTGCTGATCTACGAGAACGAGAAGGTGTGGGCGGACATGTCGCCGGAAGCCACCGGCAAGATGTTCGGCGAGTACATGCAGTTCACGAAGGAGATCCGCGAGTCCGGACACTTCATCGCCGGCGAGGCGTTGCAGACCGTGACCACCGCGACGACGGTGCGCACGCGCGACGGCAAGACGACGCTGACCGATGGTCCGTTCGCGGAGACTCGCGAGCAGCTCGGTGGCTTCTACCTGATCAACGCGAAGGATCTCGACGAGGCGACCAAGATCGCCGCGAGGATCCCGAGTGCGCGGCACGGCTCGATCGAGGTCCGACCCGTGCAATCGACCGACGCGCCTCCCACATAGCGACCTGAGCTAGGCTCGATCGCGTGCAGAGTGTCGCCGCGATCGAGGCCGTGTTCCGTCAGGAACGCGCGCGCGTGCTCGCGACGACGATCCGGGTGACGAACGGCGACTTCGATCTCGCCGAGGAGATCGTCCAGGAGGCCTTCGCCGCGGCCCTCGTGCGGTGGCCGACCGAAGGCACACCCGAGGAGCCGCGCGCCTGGCTGATCTCCGTCGCCCGCAACAAGGCGATCGACACGATCCGCCGCCGGATCAAGCTGCGCGCGATCGTCGCGGCCGAGGATCCAGTCGAGGCGGTCAGCGCGGGCGAGCTCGTCGCCGTGCCCGACGATCGCCTGCGCCTGATCTTCACCTGCTGTCACCCCGCCCTCGCCCGCGAGGCGCAGGTCGCACTGACACTGCGCACGCTCGGCGGCCTGACCACCGAGGAGATCGCGCGCGCCTTCCTCAGTGCGCCGACGACGATGGCGCAGCGGCTCGTTCGCGCCAAGACCAAGATCAGGGCCGCCCGGATCCCCTACGAGGTCCCGGAGGCGTCGCAGCTCGCGGAGCGCACCGACGCTGTGATGGCCGTGATCTACCTCGTGTTCAACGAGGGCTACGCGGCGACCGCCGGTGACGCATGGTTCCGTCGTGATCTCTGCCGTGAGGCGATCCGACTCGGCCGCCTGCTCGTCGAGCTGACCACCGATCCCGAGGCCAAGGGTCTCCTCGCCCTGATGCTGCTCCACGACGCGCGCCGCGATGCGCGCACGGATGCGGCGGGCGACCTCGTCCTCCTCGAAGAACAGGATCGCGCCGCGTGGGATCGTGTCCAGATCGACGAGGCGCTGCTCCTCGTGCCCGAGGCGCTGCGCGCGCCGCTCACAACCGCCACGCGTGGCAGCACCGGAGCCGTCCGATCCGGGCCAGGTCCATACGGGTTGCAGGCCGCGATCGCAGCACTCCACGCGTCTGCACCGCACGCGGCCGACACCGACTGGCCGCAGATCGCCGCGCTGTTCGGCGAGCTCATGCGCCGTCACCCGTCACCGGTGATCGCGCTCAACTGCGCCGTCGCGATCGCGATGTGGCGCGGTCCCGCCGAGAGCCTCCCGCTGATCGACGCGCTCGAGAACGAGCTCGCCGACTACCACCTGTGGCACGCGGCGCGCGCCGATCTGCTACGCCGCCTCGGCCGCACCAAGGAAGCGAGCAAGGCCTATCGCTGCGCGCTCGCCCACGTCGGCTCCGAGCCGGAGCGCCGGTTTCTCGAGCGCCGGCTCGCCGAGCTCACCGCCACTCCGCCGAGTTGACCTTCGAACAAGCGGGCGCGGGCGCCCCCCAAGTCCGGGTCACTTCGCCGTCCCCACCCGCTTGATCCAAGCGACTTCCAGCTTGAACTGCCCGGCCTTCTTGTCGCCCAGCAGGAAGCCGACCGCGTTGACCTCTTCCGGTTTCACCGCTCCGGCGTCTTTGACCACCCGGCCGAACGAAGTCGCCTCGAACTTGTCGAGCGGCACCTTGACCTCGATCCAGGTGTCCCTCTTCGTCTGGATGGCGGCTCGGTAGGAGAAGGCCATCATGCGCTTGTTGAGGTAGAGGTTCAGCGAGTACTCGCGACCATCGCCTCGAATTCGAGCCACGAGGGTGTCGCCGTCCTCCAGACCGATCTTGCTGGCCTTCGTGCGCACCGACGTGAAGCCGCCGTTGTTCTCCAGTGACAACGTCCCGAAGAACTCCAGTGTCTTCGCTCTGACCCTGAAGCTGCCTTCGGAGACGCCGCCCATCACACCGTCGTTGACCGTCTGCCACTCCGAGGCAGCGTCGGCCCTTGTGAAGTCGAACAGGAGGTGCGGCTCGTCGGCCAACGCGGTGGTCGTCATGAAGAGCGCCAACCAGCCTGCCAAACCTGTCGGTTTCATGGGGAAGTATTTGAGAGGCCGCAGCGACGGTCTCGGTTACGCTCGAACGACGTCAGACCGCGGCAACCGCAAGACGAGTCTCGAGGTGAACGACACGCTTTGCGATCCGCGTCAGGGAAACCAGCTCGCCGGGTCGCCGCCAGGGGCCGCCGGGTCGGCTGTCGTGAACGCCAGCCCGATCGAGGCGAGCCGCTCGTTCACCGCGCCCCACACCGAACCGGAGATCTTCGATCCCCGCGGCCGGTTCCCACGATGGCGCAGGACCTCTGCGGTCATCCAATCGATCGGGCCGCGCACGATGCGTTCGTGCGCCGTTGCGAACAGCAGGGTTCGCCCCGCAGCCTCGATGACGACGAAGTAGCCGAACCCAGCGCGCTCGATCTCGGGTGGGACGCGAAACGCCGCGCACGGTTGCACCGCGAGCGCGCTGATCATGGCCTCGGCAAACTCGGCGAGCCGTCGATCGGCGGAGCCGATCTTCTCGTCACACAGGAAGCGATAGAACGCCTCCTCGGCCGACAGCTGGTCGCGCCGATCGGGGACCTCGCCATGGCCGGCGAACCAGGACGACCGGCGGAACCGCGCTGCGAGCATGGGGTGTGCTTCGAGCGGCACGCCCGCGAGCGAGCCGGAGAAGCTCTCGGTCAATGGCACCGCGCCACGCCGGTGGCGAGTGAGCACGTCGCTGCCGAGCCGCGCCGCGGTTCGCTCGACTTGGCGGAGCTCCGTGCGGACGAGAAACGTGGGTCCTGCGGTGAGCGAGCGATCGAGACCACCGTCGAAGATCAGCGCTCGCAGCACGGCGCGCTGAGCGTCCCACGCCGCGCGACCGTCATGCGGCGACATCGGCGCTCACCTGGTCCGCCGCGATCCAATCGCGCGCGATCTGCTCGAGACGCGCGAACGCTGGCGCGGCCTTGCGGCGCAGCGTCCCGTCCGGAGACACCTTCGGATCCTCGTACGTGATCGCCCGGGCGTTGGGGCAGCGGGGCAGCAAGGCCTCGAGGAGCTGGAGCTGCTCGTCGACGATCACCCCGTGATGGACGTCGGCGAACCGTCCATCGATCAGCTGGCACCCCGAGAGATGGATCTCGAAGCAGTTCGCGAGCGGCAAGCGTTCGAGCTCGCCGAACAGGTCGGCGCCACGGTGACCGCACATCCAGCGCCACGACAGCAGGTGTCCGGTATCGAGGGTCACCGGCGAGCCGGTCTGCTCGGCCAGCTGGCGAACGAAGTCATAGGCGTCGAGGTCGCCGACGCAGAAGCTCGCCCCCTCCGAGAACCCGGGGAACTCCAGCACGAGTGGTGCGTGAAGCTCGCGCTGGACCTGATCCACGTGGCGCATGGCGGCCTCGAGCCCCTCGGCAGTAAGGATCGGCGGCAGCGGGTAGGGCATCAATGTGCCGTCGATCGACCAGATGCCAACGTCCTCGTTGACCCACCGCAGCTGGTACCGGTCGATCATCGCGTTGGTGAAAGCGAGCAGCCGGGACCGATCCACGTGCTCGTCGATCGATCCCAGGTTCAGCATCGTGTGGTGCAGGGCGACGGCGGGGAACGCCGGCAGATCGGCGAACAGGCGATCCCAGATCGGGAAGTAATCCGCGGGGTCGAGCAGGCGTCGGTCCCGGGGCTGGAACGAGAAGAACGCGTAGCCGAACCGGTCTCGATGATCTTCGAGAAACCGCTGGACGCGCGGCGCCACGACCTCGCCGGTCGGGCTCGCGACCAAGCCGTGCGGGTCGCCGTAGCGGAGGTCCAAGCCCACCCCGAGGGCGCGATGGAACGGAACATCGGGCGTCCGCATGGCGCGGTTACTCCGGCGCCTGCTCGGGCGGGACCGACCTCGGGAGCTCGCGCGTCGCGTCGGCGATCGCGCCGAGCTTGATCCCGCGGACACAGTCGTCCTCGCCGACGGTCTCCCACGACGAGTAGCAGAAGCCGGTCGCAGCGGGCGCGGACCGGATGATGTCGGCGACCGAGACGATCTCGAGCTGGTTGATGCCGTCGAGGTTCGCCTCGCGGGTCTCGATCGTCAGACAGTAGCTGCCGGGCTCGAGCTGGTAGCAGAGCGCGTCGCCGGTGAACCCTCCGATGTCGTCCGCGTCGATCTGGGCCACGGCCTGTTCGGCCATGTCGGCCAGGGACTCGAGGCGGTCGGCCTGCTCGACCGGATCCATCTCGACCTCGGACGAGCTCCACGTCCCCCCATACGGGATCCATTGGTGCTCGGTCCGCTTGGTGGCGAGCGCTCCGATCTCGAGAACGTCGAGCGCGGTCAGCCGGCCGAGCTGATCGTCGATGCGCTGCTGGGCGGTCCCGGGAACGGCCGGCACGTGCGGCGTCCCCGGATCCGGTGGCGCAGCCGGATCGACGGCGCAGCCGAGCGCCGAGGTGGCGAGCAGGCAGTGGGTGAGGGCAGATGCCAAGCGACGGCGCTGATGGGCGGACATGAGGAGTCTCCTTGTGTGGTCCGACGGTAGGGGCGCCCGAGAGCACAGAAAAGCGATATTATTCGCTCAGCAAACCAAGCATTCCTTGATGATCGAACGACTCCGCCGCAACTCCTGGAACTGGCTCCCTGCATTTCTCGAGATCGCCGAGACCGGCAGCGTCGTGCGTGCCAGCCAGAGGCTCGGGCTGACCGCAGCCGCGATCTCGCGGACGTTGCGGCTGCTCGAGGCCGAGCTCGGGCAAGCGCTGTTCAACCGTGTCGGGCGGTCGCTCGCACTGAACACCACCGGCGTCACGCTCCGCGATGCACTTCGGACGGCGCAGCGAGGAATCGACGCTGGGCTGTCCGACGCGCTCGGCTCGACGTTCGCCGGCCCGCTGCGGATCGCGTCGATCGGCGTGCTCACCGAACACTTCGTGGTGCCCGCCTTGATCGACCTCTATCGCACGCACCCCGAGGTCGTCCCGGAACACTTGAATCTCGGGACCGCCGAAGCCAATGCGATGCTGAGCCGCGGCCAGCTCGACATCGCCTTCTACTACGAGGACGTCACGCATCCGCATGTGCTCGTCGAGCCGCTCGGCGAGCTGCCTGCGGCGATCTACTGCGGCCGCGGTCATCCGCTGTTCGGGAAGCGGCGGGTGTCCCGATCCGAGCTCCTGGCGCACGCGTTCTCGGTCCCGCAGATCGGGGACACCGGTCGCGTGCTCGACGGCTGGCCGCCCGAGATCCCGCGGCGCGTCGGTATGCGGATCACGATGCTGCGCTCGAATCTCCAGGTGTCGTTGTCTGGTGCGCTTCTCACGGTGTTGCCGGAGGTGACGGCCGCACCGCACGTGGCCAAGCGCGAGCTTCGCCGGCTCGCCGCGATCGTCCCTCCGTCGGTCGCGGTGTTCGCGGCGCGCCACGAATCAGCGAGCGAACGCGGTGCGGTGGTCACGTTGACTCGTGACGTCGCAGCCCGGCTACGTGCGTCGCTTCGCCGTCGGACCTGATGCACGCCGAGCTGGTCGGCGACGATGACGCCATGCTGCCGGCCGACGGGTGCGCTGTGGCCCGAGTTGGTCGGGTGGAGACGCTCGGTGCACGGCACCGCATCGCCTGTGCGCTCGGTTGCCCCGCGTCGCAGTCGGGCGTAGCGTAACGCTGCGTGTTCGGCGATCGTTCGATTCAGGTCGCCCGCGTGTTCGGCACGACCGTTCACACGAATCTCGAAGCCGTGCTGATCATGCTCGCGACGGGGCTCGCGGGCACCTCGTGGCTCCACGGAGCCTTCATCGTCGTGGGGTTCGCGGTTGGCACGGGCCTCCACCTCGCGTCGCACTGGGGCGTCGCCGTCGCGTTCGGCAAGGGCATCGATCGGATGGTACTGACCCGCGCTGGTCGCATCGACTACTCGGGGGCAGAGCCCGGCTTCATCGAGTACCTGGTCCGGACCGCCGCGGGTGCGACGATGAACGGCCTGTGCGCGCTCGCCGGCTATGCAACGATCACGCTCGTCGACATCCAGCAGTGGCCTCCGACCGCGGAGCTCGCACTTCGCACGTTCACCACGAGCAGTCTGATCCTGCTCGTCATCAACTTCCTTCCAGCGATCCCGCTCGACGGTGGATTGATCGTGCAGCGCATCCTCACGCGCCTGTACGGCGACGTCCGCGCGACCCGCATTGCCGCGCGGATCAGCATCGTGCTGATGTTCGCGCTCGTGGTAGGCGGCGTGATCTGGGTGCAGCCCGTCCTGCTCTACCTCGGCGCCGTGATCTCCTACGACGCATGGCGCAAGCACCTGCGCACCGTGGCCCCCTAACGGCAAGAATCCTCGCGGGCGCCCAGAAACTCGAGCAGCGCTTCTAGTACCTGTCCGGCCGCAGAAGTCAGGGTCGATCAGCGAAGCGTGCTGCCCAGCGGAATACCGCCCGAAAAGTAGGCGCCGGAACCGGAGACCGGAAGGATGTCGTACGTGGCGGCGTGCGGATAGCGCACCAGGGTCGCCGACACGATGGTTCGCGGACCGATCCGCTCACCTGCAACCAGTGATGCGACGTCCCGGTGGTCGGCCATCGGATGCCCGGGACTGATCAACCGACGCGTGCCATCGTCAAGCACCAGCTCGATCGCGTGGTGATCGAGCGTCGAGGTCGTGGAGATCCGCCCGATAGGAACTGTGACGCGGCGGCCATCTTCGATGCTGAACACGAGATCGCCGGTGTGCAGCTCGGAGATCGCGCGGGGGCCGGTGGGCGTGTCGATCGGGGTCCACGGGGCCACGCATCTGCGACCGCCCCCATCGATGCAGATCCCCTTGGAGGAACAGCTCGAGCACGGAGTAGGTCCGGTGCCACCGACGCCCGCGCCCTCGGTCGTTGGCGTGACGCAGCCGGCACCCTCGAGCCAGCACGTTGGCGCTCGACAGCGCCGCGTCTCGGCCCTCCCTGCGTCGATGGTTGCATCGGCAGGCGCGGCATCCACCGCGGCATCGACGGTCGCGGGGGCGATCCGAGCATCGAGCATCGCGATCGCTGCATCGATTGGCTTCTCGATCGGTGCGGGCGGCATCTCTCGACGTCGCGGCTCGCTGCAGCCAACAAGCGCCGACACGACGATGAAAGCGCGGATCATGACGGAGAACGTAGAGGGAGCGCCGGCGCGAGTCGAGCGGCCGATCTGTGGAACAGCCTGTGGGTGTACGTCCGGGTAATGTACGGGCGGGGGCCGGTGGCCCGACCCGGTTGCGATATGGTGGCGCGATGCGCCGGTTGTTCGCCCTCCTGATCGTGTTCGCCGCCTGCGGAGATGACGGGGCAACCACCCCCTCGACCAAGAACCTTCACGGCTACTGGAGCTTCGAGAAGCCGCAGACCCTGCCGCTCGATCAGTGGGTGTTCGGGTTCATCCCGGCCGATCAGGTCGCGACCGCGTTCTACGATCCCGAGGTCACGGTCCCGCCGAACAAAGACCTCGGCGTCGTCTACTGGCGCGGTGCCGACGGGGACGCCGCCGATCTTCAGATCACGACGTACGAGGTCTCGGGCGATCAGCTTCTCCAGACCGTGATCGCCGATACCGGTTCACTGCCCGGCACGATGTACGGGACAAAGATCATCGACTTCGACGAGTCGATGATGACGCTCGAGTCGAAGAACGACCCGAGCGGGATGCGGACGTATCTGAAGAAGCCGCGCTGCCCGATCGAGACCATCGTCGGGTGGTCGCGCTCCGGCGCGCTCGCGCCGCCCGACGTCAGCGCGCGCAACGCCGCGGTCGCGGTCGGTGCGGCCGGGCAGATCCACACGCTGGTTGGCGGCACGTACCAGTATCTCGCCGACGGCTGCACGCCGACGATCGACCCGAGCATCCCGGACTTCCGGCAGGCATCGATCGCGCTTCGCGGCGAGGAGGTCCACGCCGCCCTCGAGGGCTTCGACCTGCAGGGCGGACCCGACGACAGCGCGATCTTCTACTCCTGGCACACCGGCCCGGGGGCACCGTGGCAGACCGAGATGATCGCGCCGCGTGCCGCGTCGGGCTCGCCGCTCTCTCACCTGTCGCTGTTCTTCCACGGCGACGAGCGGGTCGTGGTGGCGAGCCACACCAACGGCGAGCTCGAGATGTTTCGCGGGACCACCGGGAGCTGGCAGGGCGTGAGCCTGTCGATGCCGGTGCCTCGCGTCGAGGACGCGGCGATCACGCCGACCGGCGACGTGGTGCTGCTGTCCCTCGACAAGCTGCGCATCGTCCGCGGCTCCGTTGTCGAGGAGGTAGCGCTGCCCAGGCCGCACTTCGACGTCGCGGTCAATGGTGGGATTGCGGTCGACGGCGCGGGCAGGATCCACGCCGCGTGGCCGTACGCGCTCGCCTCCAACCAGGGCTTCGTCGGTGGTACGCGCAGCGTCTATGGCGTGTACGACGGCACGTGGACGCTTCACGAGCTCGGCCCCGCGACCTATCCGCGCCCGCTGCCGACCGTCGCCGGCGCGAGGCGCGTGCTCGCGGCGTACACGCGCGGCGGAGATCCCGCGTTCTTCCTGACCGAGATCGCGGCGGACGGAGCGGAGACATCGGCGCGCGTCTCCATCGAGCCGTCGTTCGGCACGTCGCCGCCGATCAGCGCGAAGCTGGCCGCGGCAGTCGGACCCGACGGCACGATCGCGTACAGCTGGAGCGGTCACGCCGTCCAGGCGCGCCGTCCCGACCGGCTTCGCGACCCGTGGATGATCGACTACACGGTGCGGATCACCGGACCCGGCCGCGTTCACTCGACCGACGGCCGGATCGATTGCACCGCGACATGCACCATCAAGGTGCCGCTCGGCACTCGCCTCAAGCTCGCGATCGAGCCGGGGCCCGGCAAGCAAATCGCAGACTCGTCCTGTCCCTTCGAGGACTCGCACCGTGTCGACGGCTGGTGCTGGCACGACGTGTCGTTCGAGATGGTGGACTTTCGCGTGAAAGAGATCGTCCACGTGGTCATGTTCTACTGATGCGGAGCGATCGGAGCGCGGCGAGGAACCGAGAGAGCGTCGCTGTCTCCTTGGACGTTGCGATCGCGGCGATCAGTTTCTTGGCCGACTGATCGGCGGACCATCGCGCCGTGCTCGAGGGTGAGGGGCCCGCGTCGATGGCGGTCTCACCGCGGGCTCGTGGTGCTGCGAGCGGCATCGGGGTCGCCTGGCCGCATCGACGAGGACGAGGCCGTGGAGGGCGGCGTACGGCCCCGGGAGCATCGCAACCCCCTAGGCCGGTATGCGCGGCCGCGAGCTGGCTCTGAAAGTGACTCGTCCGCAACACCGGGTCCGCCGCGACGTGCGCATCGCGCCGACCACGACCGAAGTCGGTCCGACCTCGAAACGGTCCGGACCGTCGGTGTCCTTCGCCGGGCCATCGGCAGCGACACGCAATCCTCCTGTAACTGCCGAACAGCGTGGGCGTAGTAGCCGGCATGAAGAACTCTAGATGGACCGTGGCTGTAATGATGGCGCTCGCAACGGCAGGAATCGCTGCCTGTGGAAAAGACAAGGCCAAGCCCGCACCCGAAATGGCCGACAAGGCGATGGGCAGCGACAAGATGGCCGACGACAAGATGGCCAAGCCGATGGCCGACGACAAGATGATGGCAAATGACAAGCCGATGGCCGACGACAAGATGATGGCAAATGACAAGCCAATGGCCGACGACAAGATGATGGCAAATGACAAGCCGATGGCCGACGACAAGATGGCCAAGCCGATGGCCGACGACAAGATGGCCAAGCCGATGGCCGGCGACAAGATGGTCAAGCCGATGGCCGGCGACAAGATGGTCAAGCCGATGACCGGCGACAACAAGATGTAGTTTCCGCCGGCGCGTAGCGCACATCGTGGCGGTGGGTGGAGGCGTGGCGGGCGAGTGGGACGCGGGCCGATGCTAGGGGCCGTAGCGCCGCGACGAAAAAAAGTCGAACTGCGCGGGGCGACCTCTACGGTCGCGCCACCGTGCCGAACAGCTCCGTGATCACCTGGTGCGATAGTCGAAGATCGTATCGAGCTGGCGCTTCACCAGGACGTGGGCGCGAGCGATCCGCACCGGGATCGACCTGATGACGCGCGAACGTGGAATGCGACCTGTCCGAGATTTGCCCCTGTGCTCGGTGCCGCTCGCCCCCTGTGAGGTGGAAGCCCCACTTCCAACGCCAACGTGCGCAGGTCCGTACGGCCCGACCCAGGAAGCGTCGTGTCCCGCGACCCCGGCCCCTCGGGCTGCAGCACCACCACGACCCGACGTACCGACGGTGCCGACGGACCGTGCCTGGCATCGGCCGTTCTAGCTCCCATCGACGGCCGCTACAGATTTTCAGGCTGCGTCGGGCTCGGGCGGAACGGGCGTTGGCGCGGGCGCGGAGCCGATGCCGTAGCCCGCGAGCTGGAGGCGGATCTTGTCTTTCTCCTCGGGCTCGATCTTCGCGAGCCACTGCTTCATCACCTCGAGCGCGCGCGCGCGGAGTGCATCGCGATTCGTGATGTCGGCCGGCAGGGTCTGCATGCCGAACACGGGCGCCGGTGCGCCTGCGAGGGCCGCGTAGGCCTCGGCGATCCGGTGCGCTGCTTGGGGGTCGGACTCCCGCTCCGGGGTGTGTGCCTCGATCTGCTCCGCGAGCCAGGCCGTGGTGTCCATCCCGTAAGCTTACCGCGTCAGCTTTCGATACTCGTTGATATGTCGAATGGCCGACCGTGAGTCGCCACTCTGGTCGAACAACGTCGCGAGATTGTAGTGAGCTTCGGCGAGCTGGGGGTCCAGCTCGAGGGCACGCCGGTACAGGGAGATCGCGTCCGCCTCGGTCCCGGCGTCCTGCGCGAGCACGCCGAGGTTGTAGTAAGCGGTCGCGTCCGCGGGATCGAGATCGAGCGCGCTGCGGAAGCAGTCGTGCGCGGCTGTCGGATCGCCGCTCTCCGCGAACAGCCGTCCGAGGTTGATCCACGCCTCGGTGAGCTCGGGCCGCAGTCGCAGGGCGCGGCGATACGCATCGATCGCCGCGACCGGATCGCGCTCTTCGAGCTCCATCGCGCGCGCGATCCATTGATCGGCAGTGGCGGGTGCGACCGCGACCGGGATCGGAGCATCGGAGGATCGCGGTAGCTCGCGTAGCTCCCCCGGCGGTGGCGGCGGCGGTTCCGGCGGGAGCTCGAGGGGGAGCGACAGCTGACCGACGAGCTCGGCGCCGACCTTCTCGCCGCGCAGGTAGACCTCGCCACCTCGCGCCTCGACGGTGAGCTCGGCGATCGACGTTCCCGCCGGCAGCGTCTGCTGCAGCTTCGTCAGCTCCTTGCGCACGCGCGGCAGGGGTAGGCCCGCATCGACCAGCGCCTTCACCGTACGCAACGCCGACAGGTCACGGAACGAGAGCTGCGCCGGAACGGCCCCGGGCGTGCCGACCAGGCCGTCGCGGATGCAGCTGCGGACCGCCGACTCGGGCAACCCGATCAACTGCGCCGCGTGCCGCGCCGAGTAGCTGGTCCACACGGCGCGACGATAACACCGTCCATCCACGCGGCGACCGTCGTCGCGATCTCGGCGTGAACCTCCGTCTCCGTCCGGCCCGAGCGCACGAGCACGTCGAAGCCGTGATCCGCATGGTCGACGATGTGCAGTGTCGCGCGCGAGCCCAGCTTCTTGACGACCGGGCGCAAGCGCTTGAGCTCGGCGAGAGCGTCGCGCGTGCCCTGCACGAACAGCAGCGGTCCCGCGGCCGTCGCGAGGTGCTCGGCCCGCTCGATCCCGCGGGCCGGAGTGAATCCGGCCCGCTCCGTTTTGGGTCCGGGTTTGTCGGGCGGATGCAGTGGGAACCCGAGAAACACGAGCCCGCGCACGCCGTCGAGCGGCGCCGCCGCATGCGCACGTGAGGTCATCCGTCCGCCGAACGACTTGCCGCCCGCAAACATCGGCAGGTCGGAGAACCGTGTCCGTGCGGCGGTCCACACCGCGCGAACCGCCGCCTCGGCGATCGGCGCAGGATCGGGGCGCGGCTTGCCGGCGGCCATGAACGGGAACTCCCAGCAGAGCGTCGCGACGCCGTGCGCGGCGAGCCTGCCGGCGATGTCGGTCATGAACGCGTGGCGCATCCCGGCGCCTGCACCATGCGCGAGGACGTAGAGACAGCGCGCCTTCTCGGGACGGAGCAGAAGGCCGGGGTGTCCGTCGAGGTCGACCTCCACGCGCGCATGATATCGTCGCGACCGATGCATCGGGGGATCGCGCTGGTACTCGTCGCGAGCGCCTGTCATGTCACGGTGTCGACCGACACCCGGCGCCCGGGTTCGACCGAGCGGATCCAGCGGCCCGAGCGGGCGATCCCGCGGCCGCCGACGATCGTGCTCACGGACGCCGGTTTGCTGCGGTTCATCGAGCCGCTCGACTGCCCGACCGACGAGACCCTGCACATCGTCACCAGTACCGAGATCGAGACGCGCCCGAACCTCGCGACGTTCGTGATCGGGGTGATCGCGACCTCCGCCGGTGCGATCCTCGCCGCGCGCAGCGCACTCGACGATGGCACCGGCGAACCGCTGTTCTACGCTGGCCTGATCAGCCTCGGCGTTAGCCTCCCGCTCGCGATCGGGCCGTGGATCGGAACGAGCAAGGAGCTGCGCGCCGGCCCCGAGGTCTCGCCCGTCCACCAGCCCGGCCCGAACGTGGAGTGCGGCTCGCGCGCTCTCGCCGCGACGTCCGCGACCCTCGCGGTCCGCGGGGTCGAGGTCCATGGAACGATCGATCGCGACGGCGTGTTCTCCGTGTCGCCGTACCTGCTCGTGGACGCCTACGACACCCGGCAGGTCCCGGCGTGGGACATCGCCGCGGTCGTTGCCACCAGCAGCGGACCGCAGAAGATCGCGGTCGTGCTCGAAGGTGGCGCACTCGCCAACCACGCGCCCGCGTTCCTCGCGGCCGCGACATTCCAGGCCAAGATCGAGCCGATGCGGCTCGTCCCGAACGTCGTCGCCGGGACGCTGCGCGTCAGCCTGACCACCACGACCAGCGGCCCTGCCCTCCGTGTCGTGCTGCCGATCAAGAACGACGGACCTGGCGAGGCGTGGGGGCTGCGCGGTCAGATCACGTCCTCGACCAAGGCCGTGGATGGTCGCGTGCTCTATATCGGCCACCTCGCGAAGAGCGCAGCGCGCTCGCACGAGCTATTGATCCCTCTCACCGCCATGGCCGCCGATTCGATCAAGGGCTCCACGATCGACCTCTCGATCGAGCTGCGCGACGCGCACGGCACGGCTCCCCAGACGCCCGTGCGGTTTCGCGGCAGCGTCCTCGGCGACGCGCCCCGATGAACATCGCGATCGTCGGCTCGGGAGTTGCGGGCCTCGGCGCCGCGCGCGCGCTCACGGGTTCGCACGACGTCACCCTGTACGAGGCCGCGGCCACGCCCGGCGGCCACGTTCACACGGTCGAGGTCGATGGGCTCGCCGTCGACATGGGCTTCATCGTCTGCAATCGCGAGCGCTACCCGCTGTTCTTCCGGATGCTCGCGGAGCTCGGGATCGAGACCCGCCCGACGACGATGTCGTTCTCGGTTGCGCTACCTCACACAGGGCTCGAGTGGGGCAGCGCGAGCCTGACCGCGATGTTCGCCGATCGCCGCCGCATCGCCTCCCCGCGGCACTGGCGGTTCCTCGCGCGGGTGCTCGCCTTCGTCCGCCGCGCGCGCCACGACCTCGACAACGGCGCGGCCGCCAGGCTCACGCTCGACGACTACATCGCGCTGCGCGGACTCGGTCCGGAGCTCCGCGATCAGTTCCTCGTCCCGCTCGCCGCGGCGCTGTGGTCGCTCGCGCCCGATCGCTGCGGCGAGTTCCCCGCCGAGACGTTCCTCCGCTTCCTCGACCAGCACGGCATGCTCCGGCCCGTTCGCCCGCTCGCATGGCGCACCGTCGTCGGCGGCAGCCAGCGCTACGTCGACGCGCTCGTCGCAGCTCTCCCTCGGGCGAG
Source organism: Myxococcales bacterium (assembly GCA_031421915.1). GTDB lineage: Bacteria > Myxococcota_A > Polyangia > Haliangiales > Haliangiaceae > JABFXX01. The sequence goes on from JANOPP010000112.1 coordinate 31,065, forward strand.
GTTCACGCTGCGTCTCGCAACGCCCGTCGCACGGATCGCACGCGATTCGACCGGCGTCACGGTGACCGCGGGTGGCCGCGACCACCGCCACGATCGCATCATCATCGCGACCCACGCCGACACGGCGCTCGCACTCCTCGCCGCACCAACTGCCGACGAGCGCCGCGTGCTCGGCGCGTTCCGCTACAGCACGAACCGCACGGTGCTCCACCGTGATCGCCGGTTCCTCCCTCAGCGCGCCGCGGCGCACGCGTCGTGGAACTACGTCGCCGATCCAGACACCGCACAGGTCGCCGTCACCTACTCGATGACACGCCTCCAGGGCCTGCCCGACGATCCGCCCTACCTCGTCACGCTGAACCCGCGCCGCGATCCCGACCACATCCTCCACGAGGTCACCTTCGATCACCCGCAGTTCGATCGCGCGGCGCTCGCCGCCCAGAGCGAGCTATCGAGGATCGGCCGCGAGCTCCACACGACCTACGCCGGCGCGCATTTCGGGTTCGGCTTTCACGAGGACGGACTGCGCTCGGGCCTCGCCGCGGCCGCAAGCATCGCCGCGACCGAGCACCGGAGCGTGCGGCCATGACTCGCTCGGCGCTCTACCAGGGGTCGCTCGTCCACACGCGGCGCGACGAGCTCGCACGCCGCAAGTTTCGCTACCCCGTGTTCATGGCGGCGATCGATCTCGACGAGCTGCCCGCGCTCGACCGTGACCTTCGTCTGTTCTCGTGCAATCGCCGCAACCTGTTCGCCCTCTACGACACCGACTACGCGAACGGAGCAGCCGGCCTCCGCACTGCCGTCGCCGCGCTGCTCGCCGAACACGGCCTGCCCGCGCCCGCAACGACCCGGCTCGTCACGAACCTCCGGATCGCCGGCTACGTCTTCAACCCGGTCAGCTTCTTTCTCAACTACGACGGCACCGGCGCACTGGTCTCCGTGATCGCCGAGGTCAACAACACCTACGGCGGTCGCCTGCGCTACGTGCTCGGCCCAGCTCACCGCGTGTCAGATCCCGGCACCGGCCGCGTCGGGTTCCGCCACGAACGGGAGCTCTACGTGTCGCCGTTCTTGCACGGCCCGCGAACGTACGAGTTCTGGTTCGACGCCCGCCTCGACCCCGACGACCTCGCGATCACGATGCATGTCGACACGCCCGCCGGCGAGCGGATCTTCGTCGCCCACCTCACGGGCTCGCGCCGCGCACTCACGGATCGCGCGCTCGCTGTCGCCGCGATCCGCTACCCGCTGATGACGGCCCAGGTGATCGGCCTCATCCACCTCGAGGCGGTGCGCCTTCGCCTCGCGGGCGTGCCGTACCGCCGCCCCGGCGACGACCACCGCCCGCTCGATGACCCGCGTCCGACCGTTCGCCCGGTCGAGCGTGCCCACGCTCCTTGAATCGACGGACCGCATCACGTGTAACCGCGAGCCCCGCGCGAGCGTCCACTAACGAGACGACTTGCAGTAACGTGTGAACGCGTGTCCGGTGCCGTCGCTCATCCTTTGATCGTTCCGCTGCCGCGCCTCGTGCCGCCAGCGGGGTCGGCCGTGCGCTGGGCACTGCTCTCGCAGCTGCGCGCCACGTGGTCCGGTGGTCGGCTCGATCTGGTGATGCCGTCGGGCGAGTGCCTGCGCCTCGGCGGACCCGGTCCGTCCGATGCGTGCGCGCGCGTCCACGACGATCGCTTGTTCCTGCGCCTCCTCCTCCGCGGCGAGATGGGGGGCGGCGAGTCGTTCGTCGCTGGCGAGTGGTCGAGCGATGACCTGGTCGGTGTGCTCCGCGTGTTTCTCCGCGGCACGGGTGCACGCGGCGTCGAGTCGCCGCTGACGCGGCTCGCGCAGCTTCCCGCCCTGCTCCGCCACCGTCGAGCCGAGAACACCCCGAGCGGCAGCAAGCGCAACATCCACGCGCACTACGATCTCGGCAACGCGTTCTACCGGTTGTTCCTCGATCCCGAGACGCTCGCGTACTCGTGCGCCCACTGGACCGACCCGGCAATGACGCTCGCCGAAGCACAGGTGGCCAAGCTCGATCGCCTGTGCGACCAGCTCGCGCTGTCGTCGAGCGATCACCTGCTCGAGATCGGCTGCGGCTGGGGCGGCATGGCGATCCACGCGGCGCGCACGCGCGGCTGTCGCGTCACCGCGATCACCGTCTCACGCGAGCAGCACCAGCTCGCGACCGAGCGCGTTGCCGAAGCAGGTCTCGCCGATCGCGTCGCGATCCTCTACCGCGACTACCGCGAGCTCGACGGCACGTACGACAAGATCGTCTCGATCGAGATGCTCGAGGCGGTTGGTTACGACTACCTGCCGAGCTTCTTTTCGACCTGTGCGCGCGTGCTCCGGCCTGGTGGTCGCCTCGCGCTGCAATCGATCACGATGCCGGATGCGCGGTTCGAGACCTACCGGCAGCGCGTCGACTGGATGCAGACGTACATCTTCCCCGGCTCGTGCATCCCGTCGGTCGCGGTGATCCGCCGCGTGGCCGCGAGCGCGGGCTTCGAGATCACGGACGCGCTCGACATCGGTCCGAGCTACGCACCGACGCTGCGTGCCTGGCGCGCGCAGTTCCTCGCCGAGCTCCCCGCCGTCCGCGCGCTCGGCTTCGACGAGCCGTTCATCCGCACCTGGCTCATGTACCTCGCCTTCAGCGAGGCGGCGTTCGTCGAGCGCACGCTCGGCGATCACCAGCTCCTGCTCGCGCGCTGACCTGCCTCCGTCGGGCGGCGTTTGCCATCCGCGATAGACAGCTCCCGCGCGGCGAACCTCGTGCAACTCCATGCGCAGGCGCCGGCATGGCGGCTGCACCAGGTCTTGTCATGCTCGACATCGTCCATCGCGTCATCGACGGAGGCACCCATGAGTAGGCGCAGTCCCCTGACGGGGAGCACCCAGACGTTCGGAGGCTCGCGCGAACCGACCGAGGCCGAGTCGACGCCGGTGCGGCCGTCGCGCGCCGCGATCGCGGTCGACGCGCTCCGCCGTGGCGTCACCACGCGAGCCGCGGTCTCCGCATCGGCCTCCGCGCTGCGGCGACGCGCGACCTCGCGCGGATCGATCGCTGCCGCCGCGCTTCGGCGCCTCGCGTCGTGACCGCTCGCGCTACTTCGCGTGCGTGACCGTGACGTTCGTGGCGATCCCGCCGCGGACCCAGAATTTGCCAACCACCGTGACGGATCTCGGGGCGATCGCCGCCACGATGTCATCGCAGATCTGGTTGGTCACGGCCTCGTGGAATGCGCCCTCGTTGCGGAAGCTCCACAGGTAGAGCTTCAAGCTCTTGAGCTCGACGCAGAGTGCGTCAGGGACGTAATCGATCGAGATCGTTGCGAAGTCCGGTTGCCCCGTCATCGGGCACAGGCACGTGAACTCCGGGCATTCGAACGCGATGTGATAATCGCGACTGACCTTGGGGTTCGGGAATGTCTCGAGTTGTTTCGTCGGGCGCGTCGTCACTGGCGCATCCTATCGACTTCCACTACAATGGTCTTGCGACTCGCGTCGCCGAGAACACGACGAGGTGACCATCCGATCATCTGCACCGTGGACTTCGAAACGGGCCGATGTGCCCATTACGAAGGCCCAACCCAGGGAGCCGCTGCCTGAACGGGTCGTCTGCAATTCTGCAGGCGGCCGGGGCTGGCGGGCCGCGAGGTTAGGGCTCTGGCTACATGCCAGGGGAGGACTGAAGAACATGCCAAGTAAACGTACCAGCTCGATGGGGGGGCGTTCGTAGCCTCCCCAACGCGACCGTCGGGTGAGAACCCGTCGGTAGACCTCGTACCCATTTGCTGCGTGGCGGACGTCGCTTCGTAGTCGGGTGCGGGAACTGTGATGAGCAAACGGGCCCGGCTTACCGGGCCCGTTCTATTTTCGGCTGCACGGACCGATCCCCCCCGAAACGACGAACGCCGCCAGTCCGTGCGAACGGATGGCAGCGTCGATGGCCGAACTGCAGTGCGGTGGATACCGCGACGAGAGAAGCTAGAACGTGAAGATCTGGTTCGCCGTCTTCTCGGCCGGCTTGGGCGCCGCAGTCTCCTGCTTGGGCTTGATGATCGGCGGCGGCGGGTCGACCGCGAACCGCGCGGCCGCGGACGTCATCGGGATCGCCGGGCTCGACGGACGCGCCGGCGCGGCAGCCGCTGCGTCCGTGCTCGACTTCACCGGGCTGGGCTGGGACGACGGCATCGGGCGCGCGGGCGCCGGCATCGTCGGCCGGTTCGGCGTCTGGGCGGGCACCACGGTGGCGCTGCCCTCGCCGAGGAAGTCGTTCACGCGAGTCTCGACGAGCTGGCTCATCGAGATGTTGTTCGACTCGCAGAATGCCTTCAGCCGCTCATAGGTCGTGCGGCTCACACTGATGCTCCGTCGAGTTTGCTTCTTGGCCATTATCTTTCCTTACGCTACGGGTAGCGCATCGTCAAGGCGTTCCTACTAGCCCTGGACTCCCGTTTGACGCGCAAAGAAATACCAAGAGGCCCTGACATTCAGACCCGGTTATCTCAATTCCGGCGCGCACTTCGATCGACGAAGCGCACGAGATCACTCATCGATCCGAAATGATCAGCGTGTGCGCGAAAAGCTGTCGATCGGTCGCAGGTGCGATACGAGCTCCGCGTCGCGCGAGCCGGGCGTCGGCGGCCGCGACATCAGAATCGACTCACGCGGCCGTTCGTCTTCAGGGAGCGCGAACGCGACGCCATCGACGTCAGGTCACGAGGAACTTCGAGGCGCGATCGAAGCGGTCCGACCCGACCGGAATGATAGCATCGCGAGAGCACCTAGATTGATGACCGCTGCGATTCGACTACTCCGCGCGCTCCGCGTGTTCGCCGTCATCTTCCTCAGTTACCTGTGGCAGATGTCGTGGGCGCGACTGTGGCCGAGCCGCTATGGCCAGAGCGCCGTGTGGAAGAAGGTCAACCGGCGCAACGCGCGCCGCATGTATCACGGCTTCGTCAAGCTGCGCGGCGTGTACATCAAGCTCGGCCAGATCCTGTCGGTGATGGGAACGTTCCTCCCGCGCGAGTACACCGAGGAGCTCGAGGGCCTGCAGGACGACGTGCCGCCGCAGTCGTACAAGAAGATCAAGGCGACGTTCGTGCAGTCGTTCGGCAAGCAGCCGCACGAGGTGTTCACGTCGTTCGAGGAAGAGCCGATCGCCGCGGCATCGCTCGGTCAGGTCCACGAGGCGCGCGACGCCGAGGGCAACCGCCTCGCGGTGAAGATTCTCTATCCGAACGTCAGGACGATCATCAAGGTCGACCTCAAGGTCCTCGGCTGGGCGCTCGCGGTCTACAAGAACTTCGTCCCGATCCAGCAGATCTCGCGCGTGCACGAGCAGCTCGCCGACATGCTGTCGCGCGAGTCCGACCTCGAGAACGAAGCGCGGATGATCGACCGCATGACGGCGAACTTCGCGACCGACGCCGACGTCCTATTTCCCAAGGTCTATCTCCAGTGGTCGTCGAGCACGGTGATGACCATGTCGTTCATGGACGGCGTCAAGATCACGAAGAAGGACGCGCTCCGCAAGCTCGAGCTCGATCCGTACGACGTCGCGACCAAGCTGACCAAGGTCTTCTACAAGCAGCTCTTCATCGACCGGTTCTTCCACGCCGATCCGCACCCCGGGAACTTCTTCGTCCAGAAGGGACCGCAAGGTCAGGTCCGGATCGTCGTCCTCGATCTCGGCAGCGCGACCGACCTCAACGATCACCTCGCCGACGGCATGTTCGACATCCTCCAGGGCCTGATGACCCGCAAGGACGACCTCGTCGTGCAGGGTATCAACACGATGGGGTTCGTCGATCCTCGCGGCGATCGCGAGCTCCTCGAGCGCACGGTGCGCAAGTACTTCGAGAAGCTCCTCAACCTCAACATCACCGACTTCGGCAAGATCGATCCCGCCGTCGCCGAGCAGCTCGCGGATCCCGACATGAAGCGCGACGAGCTGCGCGAGCTGATGAAGTCGATCGCGTATCCCGAGGGCTGGTTCTACGTCGAGCGCGCCGCGGTCATCATGTTCGGTCTGCAGGCGACGATCGCGCCCAAGCTCAACGGCATCCAGGTCGGCTTCCCGTACATCACGCAGTTCATCATGGAGCGCAACATGAAGCGCCTCGCCGATGCCGCTGCTCAAGCGAAGGTCGAAGCGACGGGACGTCTCTCGCTGTCTGCGATCAAGATCGCCGCGGCCGAGGATGCGGCGAGCACGGCCGCGAAGTCCGACTCCTCGCCCAAGCAGCCGGGCGACACCAAAGAAGAAGCGCTTCTCAACTAGCGGGAGCGGCGCTGCGACATCCGTGACGACGACGCGCGATAGGTCTCCAGCGGCACGGCCTTGCCCTTGAGCGCGAGCGGCTCGACCTTCTCGAACAGGATGTCCTCGAGGCCCTCGATCGCCTCGAACACGGGCGCGGAGACCAGGACCTCGCTCGGCGCCGCGCGAGAGCACAGGCGCGCACCGGTGTTGACGACGTCGCCGATCACCGTGAAGTCCATGCGCTGCTCGGAGCCGATCGCACCGTAGACCATGTCGCCGTAGGCGATGCCGGCGCCGACCGCGATCGCCTCCTCGCCATCGCGCGCCTTCTCGACGGCGTAGATCATCTCGACCGCACACTGGACCGCGCGTGACGGGCCGTCGTCGCCGTGGAACACGGCCATCAGCTCGTCGCCGACAAACTTGTCGATGTCGCCACCGAACTTCTCGACGACCTCGGCCTGCGCCTCGAGCATCCGGTTCAGCATGCTGACGACCTTCTCGGGCTCGACGCGCTCCGAGAACGCGGTGAAGCCGCGGATGTCGGTGAACAGCACGGTACAGGTGCGGCGCACACCGCTGCGCTTGAAGCCCTCGTTGTCGGAAGCGGCACCTTCCGCGGCCTGCGCGGTGCCCTTGGACACGAACTTCTCGAGGTGGAGCTTGGCCCGCAGGCCCTTCACCATCTGGTTCATCCGGTTGCCGAGGCGCGCGACTTCGTCGCCGCTCGGGCCTGCGCTGCGGATCTCGGAGACCGCGAGGTTGCCGTCCCCGATCTGATCCGCGAGCTCGCCGATCCGTTTGACCGGATCGATGACGATCCGCTTGAGCGCGAACCACAGCAGGATGAACACGATCAGGACCGTGAGGATCGCGAAGCGTAGTGCATTGGAGACCGACTCCTGGCGGGCGCGCGCTGCGCGGTCGGTGAAGGCGGAGATCAGGATCGCGCCGCGCAGCGGCTGGTCGTTGCCGTGGCAGGTCTGGCAGCGCATCTCGTTCCTCAGCGGCATGACAACGGTCAGCGAGTTGGTGCCGTCGTAGCGAACGAGGCCTTCCTGGGTCGCGAGCGCGTCGGCGACGGCCTGCGGCGGCGTCGGGATCGCGATCGCATCGTAGTAGAGGCGACCGTCGGCATCGTAGAGACGGAGCTGGCGCGTCACCTTGGTCGCAGACACGGCCGCGAGGTAGCGCGTCACGAGGCGACCGAGCGCGGACATCATGATCGTGCGGAGCGAGGTGTCGATCACCCCCTCGAGCTCCTGCGATGCACCGCCTCGTGGCAGCGGCGCGAGCGAGACGACCAGCGCGCCGCGGATCGGGCCGCCCGCCTCCTCGTGACAGGCTACGCAGCGCTTCTCGAGAGGCATCGGCACCACGCGGATCTGCATGCCCTCGATCGTCACGGTGTGCGGCACCGCGCCGACCTTCATCGCGCTGTCGAGCGTGGCGGTCCACTGCTCGCTGGGACCGATCGGAGAGCTGCCGAACGTGAGCGAGCCGCTCGAGTCGTAGACGGCGACGTCCTTGATCGACGGCACGCGCTCCTTGATCTCGGTGAAGTAGCCGTCGAGCAGCTCGGTCTTCTTCGCGGTCATCACCTGCTCGAACGCATCCGTCAGGACGACACCGAGGATCTCGGCGCGCGCGGCCTCGGCGCGCGTCTCGTCGAGCTCGATCGCGAGGACGCCGCGCAAGGTCGCCGTGGGATCGTGGCACTCGTGGCAGCGCTGCTCGTTGATGACGGGGCGGTGGATCAGCGCGCCGGTCGTCGTGCGCTGCGCATCGGCGAGCGTCGAGCGCACGGCGGCGGGGAGCGCGCTGGCCTCCGGCTTGGGCCCCTTGGGCTCGAACACCGGGGCGCCCGAGGTGTCGAACACGTGAATCGAGACCGTCGGCAGCTCGCGCTGCGCGCTCTGGATCAGATCGGAGACCAGGATCCCGTTGCCGCCGATCATCGCGCTCTCGATGCCCGCGACGAGCCCCTTGGCGAGGCGCTGCGAGGACTCGCGCGTCTCCTCCTGCAGCGCGCGCGCACTCTGCCGGCTGTTCCACAGCGAGTAGCCAAGGAACCCGAGCGCGATCGCGAACAGGGTGACGAACCCGATCTTGAAGACCAGGCGTCGCCGGAAGTACCCGAGGATCGCCACGATCCCCAGGGTATCAGCTAGCTCACGAACGTGACGGCGTGAACGGGCGGCAGGTAGTTCGAGACCACGTGCCAGCTCTCGCCGCGATCCGCGCTCGCGAACAGGTTGCCCGTGGTCGAGCCGAACGCAAGCTTGCCGTCGGGCGCGAGCGCGAGCGCGTGGCGATAGACGAGATCGTAGGCGAACGTGTCGGGCAGACCCTTCGAGAGCACGTCGAACGTCTTGCCGCCGTCGCGCGTGCGCGAGACCACGACCTTGCCGCCGACCGGGATCCGCTTCTCGTCCTTGATCGCGGGAACAAACCACGCCGTGTTGCCATCGGCCGGATCGACGACCACCGGGAAGCCGAACACCGATGGCTGCGCATCGGTGATCTCGGTCCACGTCGCCATGTCGTCGGTCGAGCGAAAGATGCCGTTGTGGTGCTGGACCCACCACGTGGTCGGCTGCGCCGCGCACTGGACGAGACAGTGGACGTCCTGGCTGTTGCCGTCGTGCGTCAGCTCGGGCGGAACGTACTCGGCGCGCATCCCGTGCGCGCTGTTCGCCCAGGTCGCGCCTCCGTCCTTGGTGCGCCACACGCCGCCTGTCGACACCGCGATCGCGACGCACGTCGGATCGCGCGGGTCGACGCAGATCGAGTGAATGCCAGAGTCGTCCTTGCCGCCACCGTTCCACTTCGGCCGATCGGGGTGGAACCACAGCGCCTCGACGATGGTCCACGTCGCGCCCCGATCCTCGGAGCGGAACAGGCCGCCCGGGATCGTGCCGCACCAGAGAGCGCCGTCCTTGTCGAGCGCCGGCGCGAGCGACCAGATCAGCGCGGTCGCCCACTTGCGTTCCTTGCCCCAGAAGTTCTTCTCGACCTCGCCCTCGGGCTGCTTGGGATACGTGGGCGTCGTGATCTCCGACCACGTCGCGCCTTGATTGTCGGAGCGGTGCAGCTTGACACCGAAGTGACCGTGATCGAGCGCCGCGTACCAGCCGCCGCGCGGATCGGCCATCGCAAGCGTGACGTTGTCGCCGATGAAGTGGCCCTTGGTGATGCGGTACGCGCCGCCGCTCTGCTGCGCTTCGAACAGTCCCTTACGGGTCGAGATCAGGATCGTGGACATGGTCAGCCTCCGGATAGTGCTTGCATGACGTAGATCTCGCTCGCAGCGCGAACGGGATCCGAGAGCCGGTCGCGATCGACGATCTGCTGACCATCGACGAACACGGACATGTGGCGACGCAGGGCTCCCGTCTCGTCGACGATGTAGCCACGCAGGCGCGGGTTCTGCGCAAACACCGCGTCGAGCACCGCGCACACCGTGGATCCCTCGACTGTCTCCGTCGGGCACTCGACGTGCCGCTTCAGGTTCGGCGTGAACACCACGGTCGCCACGCAGCGAACCTACATGATCTTCCATCGTGACCGCAGCGCGCGATCGAACGATACTGATCACGTGCGCTCGTTGGTCCTGATCGCGTCGGTAATGGGATGCAGCTTCCGCATCACTCCCGGCGTTGCGAGCGACGGAGCGACAAGCGGCCCACCCGGAGAGGGTGTTCCCGATGCGGCGATCGATGCCGGCCCGGTCCTGCCCGGCCTGTGCGATCCCGCGACCGGCCTACTCGTGTGCTTCACGTTCGATGCGCCGACGCTCACGAATCCCCTCGCGAACGAGGGAAGCGCCGCGGTCTCTGCGCAGCACTCGGGCGTCACGCGGATCGCGCGCGGGAGCGGCGGCGCGGCGAGTGTCGACACGTCCAGCCAGATCCGGATCCCGCCGGGCCCGATGGTCACCGGAGTCGCCGCGATGGAGGTGTGGGTCAAGATCGATCTCGCGCCGCCGGTCGGTTCGCGCGTCGGGATCACCGACGCCGACGCGACGTCGTCTGCGATGAGCTTCTTCTATTACGACGGCTCGCCGAGTCGCCAGCTCCGGTTCGAGCTCGGGCAGCAGATGTTCCTCGACCGCGTCCTCACGCTCGGCACCTGGTACTATCTGGCGCAGGTCTGCTACAACAATGTCCTGACCGCGTACATCGACGGCGTGGTGCTCGGAACCCGCGCCGGCTGCACACCCGGCAACGCGACGCCCTACGGGTTGCAGCTCGGGCAGAACAACACCCAGACCGGCGGCGATCAGGGGATGACCGGCGCCATCGATGGCGTCCGGATGTGGACGACACCACGCACCCCCCAGCAGATCTGCGAGGCGGCAGGGCTCTCTGGCTGTTGACGCACGTGAGGTCGCGCGCCGGCGGACTGGTCGCGCGGTTGCAGCGTGGTAGCGTCCCCGCGTGTTCGACGTTGTCGTCGCTGCGGACCTCGACTGGGGAATTGGTAAGGCAAGCGGTCTGCCATGGCCCAAGCTCAAGGGCGACCTCGCACACTTCAAGCGTGTGACGACCACGGCACCCGAGGGTCAGCGCAATGCGATCATCATGGGCCGCCGGACCTGGGAGAGCACCGAGGTCGCGGGCCGTCCGCTGCCGCGCCGCCTCAACATCGTGATCTCGCGCAACATGCTGATCGCACCGGAGGGCGTGCTCGCCGCGCGCTCGCTCGACGAGGCACTCGCAGCGGCGGCGGATGCGCCCGGCATCGCCGCGACGTTCGTCGTCGGAGGCGCGCAGATCTTCCGCGAGGGCCTCGCGCATGCCGAGCTCCGCTCGGTCTACCTGACGCGCGTCGAGGGCCGGTTCGGCTGCGACACGATGATCCCGAACCTCGATGCGATGGGCTTTGTTCCCGCGGCGTGGGACGGCGCGTGCAGCGACGAGGACAACCACGTGTCCTACGAGATCGAGCGCCTCGTTCGCGGCTGAGCTACGCTCGCGTCGTGAAGCTCGCGCTGGTGTTGCTGCTCGCCGTCACGGCCGCCTGCAAGGACAAGCCGAAGGAGCCCGCAAAGGTTCCCGTGCCCGCTGCGCCCGTCGCCGGTTCTGCGGAGCCGCGCGCCCCGAGCCCCGAACGACCGACGCCGACTCCGTTAGCATTGCCCATCATCGATGCCGGCGAGCCGATCGATGCACCGCCGACGAAGTCCGAGCTCGCGCTCTATGCGCGCGGTGAGTTCCTGAGCAAGGTCAACAAGACCGCGAAGCGTGGCAGCTCCGACTGCGGTGCGCTGATCGCCGAGCTCGAGGGCATGGCCGTCGAAGCGCGCGCGATGTCGCAGCGCCGCATCGAGGTCACCGGCGCCGAGGTCGCACAGGACGACGCGATGGTGACCACCTCGCTGCGCGCGCTGACCCGGATCATCAGTGCGTGTCCCGAGAAGGATCGGTTCGACGCGTTTCTGAACGTGCTCGGCGACGTTCCGCGGTGACCAGGTTATCGTCGCCGCATGCTGACGCCCGGCGAGCGCGCCCACATGAATCTCTTGGCAGAGCGAATCAACGCTCTCGAGCAGCAGGTGCAGTTCCTGTCGCGCCACTTCGGAATCGCACTCCCCGTGCAGGGGCCCAACCTCGACGAGGTCGCGGCGCTGCTCAAGACCGGTGACAAGCTCGGCGCGATCAAGCGCTATCGCGAGCTGACCAAGACCGACCTCGGCACCGCGAAGGACGCGGTCGATCAGCTCGCCGTGACGCTCGGCTTCATCTAGCGAGGCCGCGCAGCACCGCCTCGGTCGCATCGTCGGCCGGGAAGTAACTCTCGATGTGGATCTCCTCGGCGGTGACGTCGAGCGGCGTCCCGATCGACGTCAGCATCGTGAACAGCCGGACCTCGAGCGTCGGCGAGCGCATGTGGACCGTCACGAACGGCGCGCCCGCGCGCCCCGGCGACGGGACGCGCCACTCTGCGGGAACGTTCGGTTGCGCGAGCACGCGAGCGAGCAGCTTCTGCAGCTCGACGTCCGCGGGCCGCGCCGCGATCTCGCGATGCAGGCGCGCGACGAGCTCGCTCGCGACCTCCGCCCAGTTGACGAGGTAGCGCTGCATCACGTCGGCGTGCATGACACCGAGGACGAGGTTCTGTGCCGCCGCCGCGCCCTCCGCGCTCACGGGTGCGAAGTGCTGGAACAGTCGCAGCGCCCCCTGATTCATCCGCAGCACGTTCCAGTGACCATCGACCACGACCGCGCCGTACGGCTCCTGCTGAGCGAGCACGTGATCGATCGCGCGACGCAGATGCACGAGCTCGGCGCCATCGAGCGGTGACGCGCGATACGCAGCCGCGAACCCGGCCGCCGTGAGCAGCGTGTTGCGCTCGCGCAGTGGCACGTCGAGCGCGCCCGCGAGCGCGAGGACCACCTCGCGGCTCGGTTGTGATCGCCCGTTCTCGACAAAGCTCAGGTGTCGCGACGACACGCCCGCGCGCGCCGCGAGCGACTCCTGGCTGACGCGACGAGCGAGCCGCCACGACCGGAGCTGCGCCCCGAAGGTTTCCGCCATGGATCCAACCTACTCCGCCGGCGCGGCACGGTCCTTACCTCGGAGGTAATGGAACGCCCTCCCCCGCGGCGCTACCAACGATCGCATGACGACCACCACCGCTCCTCTCGCCGCCCCTTCCGCTGGTCCAACGTCGCTGCGAACCAAGGCGCTCGCCGCGGCCCTCCTCCTCGCCGCGTTCCTCGTCTACTCGATGTGGGTCATGCTCGGTCTCGGCTACACCGGGTTCCTCTCGCTCGCGGCCCGCGAGCCGTGGGCGATGCAGATGCTGCTCGACCTCGTGATCGCCTGCTCGTTTGGCATCGGCTGGATGACGGCCGACGCCCGCAAGCACGGCATCACGACCTGGCCGTTCATGATCACGACCGTCTTCACGGGATCCGTCGGCCTGCTCGGCTACGTGGTGTGGCGCGGCCTCCGGACGCAGGCGTCCGCGAGCCGGCCGGACACCGGACGCATCGCTGGCTAACATCGCGGAACAACCCGCCTCGATCATGGCGCGCGACGTGCTGTGGCGATCGGTCTATGCTGAACATCATGAGTGCTACACCGGCCATCGGGCCCGCCACGCTCGCCGACCTCGTCGCGATCCCCGAGGAGGATCGTCGCCACGAGATCATCGACGGCTTCCTCGTGGAGAAAGGCGCAGCGACGTATCCGCATGGATTCGCGCAGCGACGCGCCTCGACGTGGCTCGCTCCGTACGACCGCAGTCCGGGTGGGCGGTCTCCCGGCGGGTGGTGGTTCGTGCTCGAGGTCGAGATCATTCTCGAGCCGTCGCAGATCTTTCGCCCGGACGTCACGGGCTGGCGCCGCGAGCGGTTGCCACCCGAGCACGACTGGCCGGTCTCGACCAAGCCCGACTGGGTGTGCGAGGTCCTGTCGACCAACCGCCAGAACGATCTGGTCAAGAAGAAGCGCGCCCTGCACCGGCACCAGATCCCGCACTACTGGATCATCGATCCCGCGAACGAGACGCTGACCGTGTACCGCTGGCATGCCGACGGCTACATCGAGGTGCTGATCGCCGACCGCGGTCAGCGCGTGCGTGCCGAACCGTTCACGGAGATCGAGCTACAGGTCGGCGTGTTGTTCGGCGACGACGACGACGACGACGTCAGACCGCAACCGGGAACTTGATGAACGGCTCGTGGGTATAGCCCTCGAGCGCGATGTCCTCGAACGTCATCGCGAGCGTCGGCTTGTTCGCCATCACGAGCTTCGGCAGTGCGCGTGGCGTGCGCTGGAGCTGGGTCTTCACGCCCTCGACGTGGTTGAGATAGATGTGCGCGTCGCCCAGCGTGTGCACGAAGTGGCGCGGCGCAAGGCCACACTCCTGCGCGATCATCGCCGTCAGCAGCGCGTAGCTCGCGATGTTGAACGGCACGCCGAGCGCGAGATCCGCGGAGCGCTGGTAGAGCTGGCAATCGAGCCACGTGTCGTGGACGTAGAACTGGAACAACGCGTGGCACGGCGGCAGCTTCATCTTCGGGATGTCAGCGACGTTCCATGCGCTGACGATGATCCGCCGTGACATCGGGTTCGTCTTGATCGTCGAGATGACCTCGCTGATCTGATCGATCCCGGTGCCGCCCCCCTGCGCGTCCGTGGACGCGCCCCAATGTCTCCACTGGTAGCCGTAGATCGGCCCGAGCTCGCCGGTCTCGTCGGCCCACGCGTCCCAGATCGGCGTGTGCTGCTTGAGATCGTCGTTGATGTTGGTCGAGCCGCGCAGGAACCACAAGAGCTCGCGGACCACGGCCGGGAACAGCACCTTCTTGGTGGTGACCAGCGGGAAGCCGTCACGCAGGTCGTACCGGGTCTGGGCCCCGAACAACGAGATCGTCCCGGTGCCGGTACGATCGGTCCGCCGCTCGCCGGTCTCGAGCACGGTGCGGAGGAGATCGAGGTACGGCCGCATGCCCTTCCTATAGCACCGCCCTATGATGTCGACCGTGGTACCCCGCCCCGCGACGATCGCCGAGCTGCTCGCGACCTACGACGGCGTCTTGCTCGATGCGTACGGCGTCCTCGTCGACGGAGCTGGCGTCCTGCCGGGGGCCGCGGAGCTGATCGGCGAATTGTCCCGGCGCGGCAAGCGGTTCGCGGTCGTCACAAACGACGCGTCGCGTTCGCAGGCGACGTACGTCCGCCGGTTCGCCGGCCTCGGCCTCGCGATCGCCGCCGACCAGATCGTCACGTCGGGGAGCCTCCTGCCCGCGTATTTCCGGGGCCGCGGGCTCTCGGGTGCGCGGACGCTCGTCCTCGGCACCGCGGACTCGAGCGCGTACGTCATCGAAGGTGGCGGCGTCCCGCTTGCCCTCGAGCCGGGCATGGACGTCGACGCGGTCGCGATCTGCGACGACGCCGGGACGCCGTTTCTCCACGGGATCGAGCTCGCGCTGTCCGCGCTCATCCGCGCGGTCGAGGCGGGCCGGCGACCGGCGATGGTCTTGCCGAACCCCGACCTCGTCTATCCCAAGGGCGGCGGCGAGCTCGGGTTCACGGCGGGGGCGATGGCGCTGCTCGTCGAAGCGGCACTCGCGCGGCGATTCCCGGGTGGCAACCTCGTGTTCGACCGGCTCGGCAAGCCCGCCCCGGATCTGTTCCACGCCGGTGTGGCGCAGCTCGGAGTCGAGCGCGTCGTGATGATCGGCGATCAGCTCGAGACCGACATCGCGGGTGCACGCGCCGCGGGCCTCGACGCCGCGCTACTCGCCGGCATCTCGCGGTGGGACGCGACCACGACGATCACGCCGACCTACCTCCTGGCGAGCCTGCTAGGCTAGCGGCGGTGATCCAGCGGTTCTGCTTCGTCAAGCTCCTCGACGACGAGGTCGGGACGCGCGCCGAGCTCGGCGAGATGATCCGCGCGCAGCTGATCTCCGCCGGTGCCGACGTCGTCGTCGGGCTACCGACCGATGACAGTGCAAAGCGCTGGGATCTATCGATCGTGATCACCGCCGCATCGGTGGAGGCGTGGCATGCGCTCGCACAGCTCCCCGCGATGACCGGCGTGTTCGACGAGCTCGCCGGGCGCGCCGCCGTCGTCAAAGCGTGGACGTTCACGTCGGTGGAGTGACGCGGATCCGGGCGATCCATCCGGCGAGATCCGCCGGCATCGCTGACTCGAACATCACGCGCTCACCCGACGCCGGGTGAGCAAAGCCGAGCTTCGCGGCATGCAGTGCGAGGCGCGGGGCACGCGGGACAAACGTGCGGCTTCGTTCGCCACCGTGCTGCGTGTCACCGGCCAGCGGCGTGCCCTCGCCCGCGAGGTGAAGGCGGATCTGGTGCGTGCGCCCGGTCTCGAGACGCGCCGAGAGGAGCGTTGCCCCGGCGAGCGCCTCGATCACGCCGATGTGGGTGATCGCGTGCTTGCCGTCGACGGGGCGATCGATCGTGTGCGCCGAGACGGTGCCGATCGCGACCGCGCGGTACTCGCGATCGATGTCGTGGACCTTGAACGCATCTCCGAGGCGCTTGTTCGCCTCGCGCGTGCGCGCGAACACGAGCAATCCGCTCGTCGGTAGATCGATGCGGTGAACGAGGTAGACCTCGCCGTACAGCTTGGAGAGCTGATCGAGCAGATCGCCCTTGTCGCTCTCCGGCGTCGGCGCGGTGACCAGGCCGGCGGGCTTGTCGGCGACGATCACATGATCGTCGACGAACACGATCGTCGGTACGGGTGGCGGCTCGGCCTTGGTCAGCGCACCACCGACGTTGACCTCGATCACCTGCCCCGCCTTCACGTAGCGTCCCGCGACCTTGACCCGCGTGCGATCGACGAACACGCCCCCGAGATCGATCACCGCGCGCGCCTTGCGCCGGGACAGCCCCGGCATGTGCTTCGGGATCACCTGATCGAGACGCAGGCCCTCGTCATCGGCGACGACCGTGAACTTCTCCTTGCTCACGCGCGGCCGGCGACGTCGAGGATCGCGTCCGCGAGCTCTTCCGGGACCTCTTCCTGAAGGAAGTGCCCCGCGTCGGTGCGCACGACCTTGGCGTCGGGACGCGCGCGCTCGAGGTGGTTGATCACGCGACCGAGGATCGGATCCTTGGTGCCCCACACGAGGGACACGGGAACCTTCGCCGTCGTGAACAGCTCGTGCGAGATCGCGAGCTGCGCGATCGAGCGATGACCGCTGATCCGATCGGGAACCATCTGCGCGAGCGCGAGCGGTGCCGCGCGATCCTTGCGGCTGCGCAGCGGCCAGCGATACGCCTTCGCGACGTCACCGCGGATCGTCGAGCGATCGCCCTGCGACTGATGAAGCACACCGAGCGGGAACCCGAGATACCGGAACAGCACCGTGCTCGCGACCGGGAGCTGCGACAGACGGTGAAACAGCGTTGGCTTGAAGCTCGGCGCAGGTGGGCTGACGCCCGTGTTCCCGAGAACGATCCCCCGCAGCCGCTCGCGCCGCGTCGCCATCGCGACCAGGCTGATCGGGCCGCCCCAGTCCTGCGCCACGACGACGAGCGGACCGGGGACGATCGCGTCGAGCACTTCGCCGAGCCAACCCGCGTGCTGCGCCAGCGTGTGCGCCTCGAGCTCGGGCTTGGTCGAGAATCCGAGCCCGATCAGATCGGGCACGATCAGCCGGAGCTCGCTACCGCCGGGACGCGCGCGGATCGCCGCGACGACCTTGCGCCACAGAAAGCCCCACGTCGGATTGCCGTGCAGGAGCAAGATCGCGGGACCGTCGGCCGGTCCCCACTCGAGCACGTGCATCTGCTCGCTGCCCGCAGCGTGCATCGCCCGGCGATAGCCAGGCGGCAGCTGGGCAGCGATCCAGTCCGGGATCTCTACCAATCGTCGCTGTCGATGGCCCGCTTCCGGCCACCCTTCTTGCCACGCTCGGCGGCGCCGCCGTCGCGCTCTTTGTCCTTGTCCTTACCACCGCGCGGCTTGGTTCCGGCTGGTGGTGCGTTCGCGCCGAAGCTGCGAGCGGGCGGACCGCTGCCACCACTCGGGGGACCACCGAACCCGCCACCGCCGCCGGGGGGCCGACCGTAGCCGCCTCCACTCGGAGGACCACCAGGTCCTCCGCCGGGACGTGGCGTGTACGGGCGCGGAGGACCGCTACTGCCACCACCGGGGCCACGCGCGTCTCGCTCGCGGGCTTCGTTGATTCGCAGCAAACGTCCATCGAGCTCCTGGCCATCGAGCTCGGCGAGTGCAGCTTGCGCCCCTTCGGGCGTCGCCATCTCGACAAACGCGAAGCCACGGGATCGTCCGGTCTCACGGTCCATGATGACGGATACGCTCGTCACCTCTCGACCGTTGGCACCGAAGGCTCCTCTGAGTGAAGCCTCGTTGGTGTTGTAGTTCAAGTTGCCCACGTAGAGCTTCGTTCCCACGGACGGTCTCCTAGCCGATTCTCAACTGCGACGGGTTGGGTAAAGGGTGAAGAACAACACTATCACAGGACCCATGGGAGCCAGGTCACAAGTTGGACGCTCGGAACTTCTCGCCCCGATCGAACGGAGCTAGAGTTCGATGGCTGGGGACATGTTGAAACGACTCACCTTCCTCGGGACTGGCGTCGCGGTCGGGTGCGCCCTCCTGCTCGCCGGGCGGGGGCATGCCGACCACCTGGACTCGCAGACCCTGTCTGCCCGCCCCATGGGGGACATCGCCGACGTCTTCGCGTGGATGTCCGCGGACGGCAGCAAGGTGAATCTGGTGATGACCGTATCCCCCGCGGATCCGGGGGATCGCTCGTTCGGCCCCAGCGTCCAGTACGTGTTTCACGTGACGAGCAAGCTGGGGTTGCCCGAGGACGTGGTCGCCAGGCCTGCCAGCGGGGTGACCACCCGGGTGATCTGCACGTTCCCGGACCCGACAAAGGCGCAGTGCTGGGTCGCCGGACCTGCGGGTGTCAAGGACTACGTCGCGGGCGATCCGAGCAACACCGCGGGCACCACGAGCAGCTCGGGCAAGCTGCGCCTGTTCGCAGGTCGCCGCTCCGATCCGTTCTTCTTCAACCTCGGCGGCTTTCGCGCCGGCGCGGCGCAGCTCGATACCTTCCGCGGCGTGGCCGCGACCAACGCCGCGAATTGCCCGACGCTGTCGCCGACGAACGCCGGCGCCGTGCGCACGACGCTCTCGACGGCATCCCCCGTCGTGGCAACGCCGTGCGCAGGCACCCAGGCCGACTGCTTCGCGAACCTCAACGTGATGGCGCTCGTCGTCCAGGTCGACAAGTCCCTCCTCAACGCGCCCGGAAACACGCTGATCAGCGTGTGGGGCTCGACCCACCTGGTGCCGTGATGAGGTCGACGCTCCTCGTTGCCGCGCTCCTCGCCACCTCGTGCGGGGACGAGAACCAGCAGGCCTCCGACGCTTCGCCGTACGACGGACCCGAGCTCGATGCGCAGGGCTATCCGCCCGTGCCGCAGCTCGGGACTCAGATCGATCGCATGGGCCGCCCCGAGATCAACGGCTTTCTCAACTCGCTGTTCGAGCCGAACACGGCGAAGAAGACCGCGAAGCGCGACGCCTACAACCACGCCAGTGAGCCCGAGAACTGGGCGCAGACCACGCTCGATCCGACGGCAATCCCGGCCACCAAGATCATCGGCGAGTTCTCCGCGTACCTCGGCATCTTCGACGCCGTCGACACCGGACACCCAGACGTCCCGCAGAACGGCTGCGGCAACCTCCCGAGCTATGTCACTCCCGCGAGCTCGCTGTCGTATGTCGGCTTTGCGACGATCCTCGCCGACGACCAGCTCTACATCGACACGGCCCGCTCGCAGTGCGACCGCTACCTCGCCCTCGAGCTCAATGCGGCACTCGGCGTCGGCTACACGGGCTGCGGTGGACGAACGCTCACGCACGACGTGATCGACACGACGTACTCGCTGCTGTTTGCCGGCGCAGGTGGTTTCACTTCGGGGAGCGCTCCACGCATCGGCGATGGAGTCACCGCGCACGCGGACGTCAATAACCTGATGTTCCCGTTCCTCGGCGCCCCGCACTGAGCCGCCTTCTGCCGTATCCTCGGTCCGAGGACATGGGACCGCTGCCATATCCGCATCGCGCGACGTTCCTCGCGAGCACGCTGTACGTGCCCGGCGAGATCGAAGCGACGAAGCCGTATCTCGCGCGGCTGATCTCGCTGATCGTCTACGATCAGCTCGCGCGTCATCGCGTGGTGACGCTCGGCGATCACGATGACGAGCGTCTGGTCGACGACGCCGGCAACCTCCTCGACGCTCGCCACCCGCAGGTCGAGGACTCGATCGACTGGTTCTTCCGCGTGTCGCGCCGGCACGAGGTGCTGTGGTTCGAGCTGTCGCTCGATCCGCGCCGTCCCATGCCGCCGCTGCTCCGCTCGCGCAAGCCATTCGGCTCGATCGACGAGTGGGGCTCGAGCCCCGAGCTCGCGCTGTCGCAGCAACTCGGTCAGTGCGTCGCCGGCTGGCTCACGACACGGCGCCTGCCGCTCGTCGCCGGGTTCACGGACTTCACCCTCGAGGATCTACGAATCGCCGCAGAGCGCCTCGCGAAGCTCGATGGGCTGCTCAAGCAAGGCACCGCGCTCGGCCAGCTCTCGGGTGGCCTGACCCAGCCACCGCCGCGCGTCGCGATCCCCTTTCTGCGCGTGCTCGCCGAGCTCGCTCGCGAAGAGGCGCGGATGCTCGACGGTGCGATCCTCCGGATCGATCCGACGCATCCGATCGCGCGCCGCAATCGCTACGTCGCGGGACTCCTCAGCGGAGACACGGATCGCCGCGCGGTCCTGCCGCTCGTCGAAGAAACGCCGATGTACGCGAAGCCGCACCTGTCGATCTGGGGCGAGCCGTTCGCGGAGGAGCGCGTCCTCGAGAACATGGGCATCCGGCACCAGGGCATCGCCGCGAGCCTGATGCCCGCGAACCCGTACGCCTGCCACAACTACTCGCTCCAGCTCGCCGATCACGATCGCCGCGAGGAGAGCTACCGCTGGGCCGATCGCGCGACGGTCGCGGCACCCCAGTTCGGCGCGGCTCACCTCGATTGCGTGCGGCGCCTCCGTCAGGTCGGTCGACCGGGTCAGGCGTTCGCAGAGGCACAGTATCGCTGCCGCGAGATCCTCGACCGCTCGGCGAGCGGCAAGCTGTCGAGCGCGGACTGGCAGGCACCGCACCACGCGGCGCTCCTGATCGCCTTCGCGCACCTCGACGTCGGTCGGATCGCCGAGGCGATCGAGCTCGCCGACGACGCGATGTCGCGACTCCCCGAAGACGGGCCGACGCAAGAAGCGTTCTTGTGGGCGCAGAAGCGGATCTCCCACTGGAAGAGCGACGCTGGCCTCCTCGCGCGTGCGTTCGCATGGGAAGGCCACCACCGCGGCGATCCGGGCCGCGTGATCAACGGCCTCACACGCGGACGGATCACGGACGACGAAGACGCCGGCATGTTGATCGAGGCGCTGATCGCGACCGGGCGGTTCGATCACGCGGAGATCGCGTACTGGCAGTGCTCGGGTCTCGACGGCGCGGGCGTGCTTGGCGACGGCAAGGCGCGCCTGTCCTCGGCAAAGGCGCTGATCCTCAACGGCGAGCTCGACGAGGCGCTCGACCAGATCCAGATCGCGCAGCTCCGCCGCAGCCAGAGTCGGCTCGAGGCCGAGATCAATCGCATGCTGCGGCTCGCCGCAACCCGGCCGGCCGTCGAGTGGGAGCGCGTGATCGAGCGCCGCCTCGACCGCGGTGCGCTCCGGCTCGCTCAGCTCGCCGCGCGTGACCTCGCTGACTTCGTGCCCGGCCTCGACACGCCGATCGTCCGGCGCGCGCTCGGCGAGCGCACGAAGCTCGAGCTCGATCCGATCGGGATCGCGGAGCTCCTCGGTGCCCTCCCCGCCGCGCAGGCAACCTCTGCGACGATCCTGGCCCGCCTGTCGTTCCCCAAGGAGGACTCGCTGCGCGCCGCTGATCTGCTCGCGCAGGAGTGGTGGACGGTGCTCGTGCCGCCTGCGCGCGATCGCGATGCTCACGCGGCCGGCGCCATTCTCGCGCTCGGGGTCTCGCTCGCGAACTACTTCGTCGCGGCGTCGGGGCCGCCGTCGCCGATCGCGGGCGCGTATCGCCACATCGCGACCGAGGCGCTCCATCTCGTGCGGCGCTCGCGCTACCAGATCGAGACCGGCGCGATCCAGGCGCTCCTGCGGATCGTCGAGTCGCTCGCCCTTGCGCCCGAGTGGTTGCTCGACACCTGGCTGCTGCGGATCGAGCGCTGCCTCGATCTCGAGGCCGAGCATGGCTCGTATCTCGACGGAATGATCACCGGCATGCCGACGGTGCAGCGCCTGCTGCGCGGCGACGAGCGTGTCGGCTGGGAGCTCCGGCTCGCGCACGATCTCGCGGTGGATCCGTCGCAGTACGAGCCGGCAGCCATGCTGTTCAGTCGGTGCGCGCGCGCGGTCGAGGGCGGCAGTGTGACCCTCGCATGGTCCGAGGCCGCCGCAGCGGGTGCCCCGGCTGCCGCGCAGGCCGACGTGCACTGGCTCGCGGCGATGAGCAACCCCACCGCGTGCTGCCCACCGTGGCTGCGCGTCGCGAACGGGCTGTTCGTCTCGGGTCGTCCGATCGATGGCTTCCGCGCCGCCTGCCACGCGTTGACCTCCGCGACTGCGAAGGAGCGCGCACCGGCGATCGCATCGCTCGCCGCGAAGTGGAAGGCGCTCGGGATCACGACGCCGCTCGACGGTGACGCCGCGTTCGACGCCGGCCTCCTCGCCGCCTCCGAAGACAAGCTCGATGTCGCCGTGCAGCACCTGCGGTGGGCGGCCGCATGTGAGCCCGGCAACGCGAAGCGCGCACAGAGCCTGGCCGTCGCACTCGGTCGCACGGGGCGCGGCCTCGAAGCGATCCGCATCCTCTCGCAGCACGAGCGGATCGATGCGCCGCGGTTGATCGGCCGCGTGCTGTTCGAATCGGGCCGCGACGTCGACGCCGTTCCGATCCTGCGCTACGCCTCGCGACGGTTCCGCACCGTCGAGGACTGGACCGCGCTCGCGACGGCCGCGAGCCGCGCCGACAACGATGCCGTCACCGTCGAGGCCGGTCGCCGCGCGGTCGCTCTCGGCGCCAAGGATCCCGGCCTCCTCGTGATCCTCGCGACGAGCCTCTATCGGATCGGCGAGTTCGTCGAATGCGAACGGCTCGCCCAGCAGCTGATCGCAGAGGGTGGCGCCCGCGATGCGCGCGTTGCCGGGCTCCACGCGATGGCGCGTGCCCTCGCCGGCCAGGGTCGCCATGTCGACGCCCATCCCTACGCGAAGGCCGCGGCCGAGCTCGGTCCGAACGGAGATCTCGCCGCGGAGTTGATCGAGACGATGGATCGGATTGTCGCGCAGCAGGATCCACCCGTGCGGACGAGCGCCGAGGCATCGATGGAGCGCCGCGCATGCATCGATCTCGAGAACGGGAAGTTCGACGAGCTGTCGCCCGCGATCTCGAGCCCCTCGTGGGGCATCGCGCGCGTCGCGCTCGCCGCATGCGAGTTCCGCAAGGACGACGAGAGCGGGATCCCGGTCGCGCCACGCGCGCTCGACGCGGCGGTCGCCATGCTCGCGCGCACCGAGGGGACCACGCACCCGGAGGCGACGCTCGCGCGCCTGCGTGCGCTGCGGATCCGCGACAACGCGTTCATCCAGATCGATCCGCCGCCGCCGCTCGGCGTACGCTTCGCGAGCGAAGAGTTCGAACGTGCGTACGCGGAGCGTGATCGCCGGCCTCACCGCCCGAGTGCGGTGATGAGCTTCGCGCGCTGACTACCGCGGCAGCGCGACCGCGCAGACCTCGCGGCGGTTCGACGGCAGATGTCGCAGGCGAACATCGGGGAGCCCCATCTCGCGGATGCGCTCGACGAGCTTCGGAAGCTCGGTGACGAACGCCCAGTCGTTCATCTTCAACGTGATCACCGCGCCGCGCAGCGTGTCGCGTAGCTTCGGCATCAGCCGCGTCACCTCGTGCAGCGCGACCTGCGGTGCGAGGTTGACGTCGACGAGTAGCCAGTCGATCACCGGCGGGAGCTCCTCCCAGCGCAGCGCGCCGACCTTCTTCGCGATGTGCGTCACGTTCGGCAGTGCGAGTACCTGAGGTGCGAGCGCACCCGTATCGACACCGATGACCGTCAGGCCGCGCCGCGCCAGTGCGAGCACCGCTCCGCCAGGGGCCGCCCCGATCTCAAGAGCGACCTGCCCGGCCGCGAATGGGAGCCGCGCCCAGGCGATCGCCTCCTCGATCTTCGCGAACGCACGCGACGGTGCGTCCGCCGGAACCTCGACCGGGATTGCGCCGCCCGCGTGCGGCGGTCGCGACACATCGTGGCGATGCACGCCGAGCCACGCGGCCTCGTCGGGCGCAATGATCACGTCGGCGACGAGCTCGCCGAGCTGCGCCGGACCACCGGGCCCGAGCGTCTGCCACGGCGCCAGATCGACCACCATGTCCGGATCGCGGGGGAACACGTGGACGCGCGTCGCGCCGATCGCCGCGAGCTGTAGCGCCGCGGCCGCCGGATCGCTCGCCGCGCCCACGGAGCGCCCCCACACCCGCGCGAACACCGAGCCCGCTGGATCGTCGGGCGACAGCTCGCGTGGCGACTTGAACGTCACGAGCCCGGGACGCGAGAACGCGAGCTTGAGCTCGGGCCGCGTCCGGGCGACGTCGAGCTTGATCGCGGGCTCGTTCCCCGGCAAGCAGCTCGCGAACGCGAAGTCAGGCACGGGTCCTACCTTGCCCGAGGAGGCTGACTCGCCTCTTCGAGCGCGCGCTCGAGCAGATCAGTGACCCCGAGGTCCGTGGCCCAGGTTCGCATGAAGCCGAGGTCGAGCGCGCGTTGAACGCGCAGCACGCCGAGGATGTCGCCCCACTGCCGGTCGGACAGCTCGCCGCCGTCGCGAAACCACCGCAGCTTGTGAAGGACCACGTCTTCAGCGCTCGCGATCGCGAAGTCTCGCGCCGGGCTGTCCGCCACGATCGTGTCGCGTTGTCGCCGACCAAG
The DNA here is from genome assembly GCA_031421915.1 of Myxococcales bacterium. Classification (GTDB taxonomy): domain Bacteria; phylum Myxococcota_A; class Polyangia; order Haliangiales; family Haliangiaceae; genus JABFXX01. The sequence goes on from JANOPP010000112.1 coordinate 55,885, forward strand.
CGCGGACCGATCGAAGGCGGTCCCTGCGACGTAGACGTCGACCTTGAGCATGGTGCCCAGGTGGATCACGTTGAACATCGATCGGCGCGAGATCGCGTCGAGGGCCATGTCCTCGTCGGCGTAGTAGTCGTCACCGAGAGCCTGAACGAGCGGTTTCGCGTGCTCGCGCCGGAGGGCGGCCACGAGATCGACATCGGCCGTGGCCCGGGCGACGCCGAACAACGAGCTGATCACGGACCCTGCCAGGTAGTAATCCACCGTCAGGGCTTCGAGCGCGGTGGCGACGGGTGCAACGGCCGTCTCGAGATCACGACTCATCCAAGGTGCCCACGCGCCACGAGCCACGCTTCCAGTCGTTCAGCCAGCTCCGCGCCGTAGTGCAGCTCGACGAACTTGACCTTGCGTCGCGTCGGATCGAGATCCGGAAATGCCCGGTCGATCGCCCGGCGTGCGAGTGCGATGGTCTCGTCGCTCAGCCGCAGCGCGAGTCCTGCGCGCTCCTGAGGTCGCGCGCGGCACATCATCTCGATCTGCATCGCCTCCGCCGAGATCATGGGACAGCGTACCTCAACCCCGCCGCCGAGCATGACGCGGATCGGCTAGGATGCGCGCGCGCGATGTACCGCTTCCTGTACTGGCTCGTACTCCAGCGGCTCCCCGCCGAAGGTACGCATCGCGTCTCGTTCCTCCTGCTCCGCATCGCGGTCGCGATCCCCGGGCTCGGCGCGCTGCTGCGCTGGATGTTCGCGGTGCGCGACCCCGTCCTCCGCATCACCGCGTTCGGCAAGGAGCTTCCCGGTCCGCTCGGCCTCGCCGCCGGCTTCGACAAGGACGCCAAGGGCGTCGGCGCACTGCTCGCGCTCGGGTTTGGCTTCGTCGAGATCGGGACCGTCACCGCCGAGGCTCAGCCGGGGAATCCGAAGCCGCGGATGTTCCGCTTGCCGCGTGATCGGGCGCTGATCAACCGCATGGGCTTCAACAACGACGGTGCGTCCGCCGCCGCGCGCCGCCTCGCGCACCGACCACCCGGCATCGTCGGCGTCAACATCGGCAAGACCAAGCGAGTCGAGGAGGCCGACGCCCTCGCCGACTTCACCGCCAGCGCCGAGCGGCTCGCACCGTTCGCCGACTACCTCGTCGTCAACGTCAGCTCGCCGAACACGCCGGGGCTCCGAAATCTTCAGGCCGTCGACAAGCTGCGGCCGCTGCTCAGCGACGTGCGTGCGGCCTGCGATCTCGCGTCACCGGTGCGCCGCGTCCCGCTGTTCGTCAAGATCGCGCCCGACCTCGCCGACGACGATATCGATGCGGTCGCCGACCTCGCGCTCGAGCTCGGCCTCGACGGCATCATCGCCACGAACACGACGATCGCGCGCGCCGGCCTCACGACACCCGAGGCCGACGTCACGGCACTCGGTGCCGGAGGACTGTCGGGCGCCCCCGTCAAGCAGCGCGCCCTCTCGGTGCTGCGCCGCTTGCGCGCGCGGGTCGGCACCAAGGTCTGCCTGATCGCGGTCGGCGGGATCGAGAATGCGGACGACGCGTGGGAGCGGATCCGTGCCGGTGCCCGCCTGGTTCAGGCGTACACCGGGTTCATCTACGGTGGACCGTTCTGGCCGCGCCGGCTGCACGCGCAGCTCGCCGCGAAGGTCCGCGCCGCCGGACTGTCCTCGATCGAGGATGCGATCGGCGCGGACGTCGTCAGCTGATCAGGGCAGACAGGCCATCGCAGTCGTGTTGCACGTCAGGCCGGTCGGGCAGGTGTTGCCCGCTCCGCAGCGGACGATGCATGCGATCCGGATCGCCGTGTAGTTCGTGCTCGCCATCAGCGGATTGTGGTTCGGCGTGGTGGCGATCAGTGCGTTGCACGCGGGAACTCCCATCGCTCCACCCGAGTACGCGTTCGTGCACGCGGCAACGTTTGGGGCCGGCGTGATGGCCGACAGCAGGAGAGCGCCCTGGGCGTCTGTCATGCCGGCGCCACCGTCGACACACAGCGCGCTGCAGAATCCGGCGGCCGCTCCAGCGCCCATCGAGAGACAGGTGGGCACGGCGGCCGGGCAGTCCGCGCCGCCCATCGACGGCACGCTCGTCTGCT
>JANOPP010000113.1:0-8718 GCA_031421915.1 Myxococcales bacterium
TGATCTCGGTGCAGGCTATGCGGCGCTCGGCGCACTCGCGACGCTCGAGCCCGAGGTCGTCAAGCTCGATATGTCCCTGATCCGCGACATCGATCGGCAGCCAACGAAGCGTCGCGTGGTCGGTGCGATCGCGACCCTGTGCCGCGAGCTCGGCAGCTACGTCGTCGCCGAGGGTGTCGAGACGCAGGCCGAAGCAGCCGTCGTGATCGAGCTCGGCATCCAGCTCGTGCAGGGCTACCTCTACGCACGTCCGACGCGCGAGATCGTCAGCTACGAATCTCTGAAGCTGTAGTCAGAACTTCGCCGAGGATTCGCATGGTGAGGCCCCAGATCACGTGGCCCTCGTACGTCCAGCTCGGGAACGCCATCTCGGTTCCCGGGTACGTGAACGTGCCATCGAGCGCGCCCGACGCCGCGACCTCGAGCGGAAGCCAGAACGCCGAGAGTGCCTCGGGACCACACACGGGCTCGACGGCCGCGGTGGTCGAGAACACGAACGGCGTCACCTCGATCCCCTTGGGCCCCGACGTCCGCGGGTGCAGCGGCGTCAGCTGACCGAGGAGCCGCGTGCCCAGAAGCTCGATCCCCAGCTCCTCGTACGTCTCGCGGATCGCCGTGGCGAGCAGATCCGGATCGCTCGCCTGGTACCCACCACCGGGCAGCGAGATGTGTCCCGACCACGGGTCGCCCTCGCGCTCGGCGCGCTTCATCAGCAGCACGCGCAACCCCGACGGCTCGTCGTGGAGCAGCACGGCGACCGCGGCCCGCCGCTCACCGGATCCCGTCGCGCGGGGCCCGTCCGGAGTGAGACGAGCGGCCAGGCGATCGATCAACAACGACACGGACTCAGCATACAGTCCGTTGCATGACGCGTGACTTCGATCTCGTGGTGTTCGGCGCGACCGGGTTCACCGGTAAGCTGGTCGCAGACTACATCGCAGCCTCCGGCGACAAACCGCGGTGGGCGATCGCCGGACGCAACAAGGAGAAGCTCGAGGCGCTCGGCGGAGGCGTGCCGATCCTCATCGCCGATGCGCAGGACCGCAAGGCGCTCGATGCGATCGCCGTGCGCACGAAGGTCATCTGCACGACCGTCGGTCCGTACGCGAAGTACGGCAGCGAGCTGGTCGCCGCGTGCGCCGAGGCTGGCACCCACTACTGCGATCTCGCCGGCGAGGTGCAGTGGATGCGTCGCATGATCGATGCGCACCACGCGCGCGCGACCGAGACGGGTGCTCGCATCGTGCATACCTGTGGCTACGACTCGATTCCCTCGGATATCGGGACGTGGGCGCTCCAGCAGGAGATGATCAAGGCGTTCGGCAAGCCCGCAACGAAGGTCACCGCGCTGTTTGGCGAGTCGAGCGGTACGGTCTCCGGAGGCACGGTTGCGAGTGGCATGGAGACCGCGCGCGAGGGCGGCGTCGATCGAGGTGTCCGCAAGATCCTCGCGAACCCGTACTCGCTCGATCCGGATCCGTACGCGGATCGGCCGCCCGCCCCCGACGAGGCGTCGATCGGCTGGGAGCGCCACCTCAGGATGTTCACGGTCCCGTTCCTCATGGCCGGCATCAACACCCGCGTCGTGCGGCGCGCGCACGCACTCGCCGGCCTCCCGTGGGGCAAGGACTTCGTCTATCGCGAGGTGATGTCGGCGCCCGGCAACGCGAAGGGGCTGGTCCGCGCCGTGTCGATCACCGCGGCCCTGGGTGGGCTCGCGTTCGCGATGAAGCGCCCCGCGCTCCGTGCGCAGCTCGCAAAGCGCGCCCCCAAGCCGGGCGAGGGTCCGTCTCCGGAGCGGCGCGCACGCGGTCACTGGAAGGTCCGGCTCGTGGGCGAGCTCGACAACCGCCACCTCGTCTATGTCGCCGCGGACCAGCACGGAGATCCCGGCTACGCGTCGACCGCAAAGATGCTCGGCGAATCGGCCCTGTGCCTCGCTCGTGATCCCCTGACATCTGCTGGCGGTGTGACCACACCTTCTGTCGCAATGGGACAGTCGCTTCTCGACCGTCTGCGTCGAGCCGGGTTGACGTTTTCAGTGGCCGGCTAGTCGACTGTCCGGACGCTGATCTGGCGGATCCAAGTGAGCGATCGGCCACGGTCGACCGCTGGCATTTCGAGTGCACCTCCGTGTGCTCGTAGTAGCCCGGCGCTGCTCGCACCCACGAACATCCCCGTCAGTGTCCAGACCCGCTGACGGCGGTACCAAGGTTCGGTGGAACGGTTGGTGAGACCGCGAAACCGAGGATGGCTGGCCGGCCCGGGTAATTCTGCCTGGGCCGGTTTTTTTTTCGGCATGGGATACGATGGGTTGTGGCGTACCGGGTGCTCGCGTGGTTTTTGCGCGTCGTCACCCGCGTCTTCTTCCGCCAGGTCGAGATCGCCGGCCTCGAGCACGTCCCCACGGAGGGGCCCGTGCTGTTCGCTGGCAACCACCCGAACTCCCTGATCGATCCGATCCTGATCATCACGACCTGCGGGCGCAAGGTTCACTTCGCCGCGAAGGACTCCCTGTTCAAGGGACGGCTCATGCGCGCGGTGCTGCGGGGCCTCGGCGCGGTCCCGGTCGCGCGCAAGGACGATCACGACGGCAAGCCACGCACGGCGCCGAGTGGTCCCGAGCGGCCCGCGGCGGAGCGTGCGCAGGCGAATGATGCCGCGTTCGACGCGATGTTCGCGGTGCTCGGCAACGGCGGAGCGATCGGGATCTTTCCCGAGGGCCTCTCGCACGACGAATCCCAGCTCGCGAAGCTGAAGACCGGCGCGGCGCGGCTCGCGATCGGCGGCGCGACCAAGAACCAGGTGCCGATCACGATCGTGCCGTGCGGCCTGACGTTCATCCATCCCAAGAGGTTCCGCAGCCGCGTGCTCGTGCAGTACGGGCCACCGATCGTGATCCAGCCCGGCATGACCACCGAGCAGGAGGTCGTCAAGACGGTGACCGCGGAGCTCGACAGCGCGATCCGCCGCCTGACGATCAACGCACCCGACTGGGACACCGTGCGCGCGCTCGACGTGGTGCGCCGCCTCTATCAGCCGGCCGAGATCTCGATCGAGGATCGCGTCGAGCTGTCGCGACGGTTCAACCAGTACTACGCCGCGGTCGCCGCGGATCCGCGCGTCATCGAGATCTTGTCGCGCGTGCGCGCCTATCAGCAGAAGCTCGACGAGCTCGGCCTCACCGATCGCGAGCTGCAGCGCGATCTCTCGAAGGTCGAGATCAGCGGCCGCATGTTCAAGCACCTGTTCCTCGTGATGTTCTGGCTTCCGCTCACGGTGCCCGGCGCGCCGCTGCACGTGCCGACCGTCGCGTTCGCGCGGATCGCGGGTCCGCGCCTGACTCCCCGCAAGGATGTCGTCGCGACCACCAAGCTCGTGATCGGCATGCTGCTCGTGCTGCTCTCGTACGGGATCGCGGTCGCGGTGCTGTGGTGGCGGGTCAGCTGGCAGTGGGCGCTCGCCGCCTCGATCGTGCTGCCGATCTCGGGTTGGGCAACGCTGCGCGTGCTCGATCGCTTGCGGCTCGTCCGCCGTGCGCTCGGCGTCCTCGTGCGCCAGCTCCGGTTCCGGCGCGAGGTCAAAGCGCTTCGCGAGGAGCGCGAGCGGCTGTCCGCCGACGTGATCCGCGTGGTCACCGAGGTCAAGCCAGCGGATCTCGAGCTGCTATTCCCGCCCGACGATCCGGCGCGCTCGGGCGACGCCGAGGAGTCCTCGCGCGCGATCAAGAACGCCGATCTCGACGCGGAGATGGACAAGGATGCGGCCGAGGATCGCGCCGAGGGCGAGACCGATTGAAGCCACTCGTCGTTCTCCTGCACGGCCTCGCGCGCGGCCATGGCTCGATGGCGCGGCTCGGAACGTATCTGCGCGCCCACGGGTTCGAGACCTGCGGGCGCACGTATCCGTCGCGCCGGCACTCGATCAGCTACCTCGCGGGCGAGATCGCAGACTGGATCAGCGAGCACGCCGGCGATCGTCCCGTGCATGCAGTGACACACTCGATGGGCGGCGTCATCGTTCGACACCTTCACGATCCCCGGATCCACTGGGAGCGGATCGTCATGCTCGCGCCACCGAATCGCGGCAGCCAGCTCGCCGCCGGGCTGATGCGAAATCCGGTGTTCCGCTGGTACTACGGTCCCGCAGGTGCGGAGCTGGCGAACGGTGGGCAGTGGCCGGACCCGCCCGCACCGTTCGGCGTGATCGCAGGGACCCGCAGCCGCGCGCTGTCGAACGTCACGAGCTGGACCGTCGGTCGCCGGTTCTCACCGGAGACGCGCAACGACGGGACGGTCGCTGTCGACGAGACCAAGCTCGACGGCATGTCCGCGTTCGCGGAGGTCGACGCGACCCACACCTGGATCATGAACGACGTGCGCGTGCAGGGTCTGGTGGTGAGCTACCTGCGAGATGGCAGGTTCCCGATCGTGACGACCTGATCGCGGTTGTGTTACAGCCTTGAGCAGGAGGCTGCATGTTCGGTCGGTTCCTGCCACGCGAGACCAGCTTCTTCGATTTCTTCGAGCAGCACGCGGCGCTGACGATCGAGGGCACGAAGGAGTTCCTCTCGCTCGTGACGACGGGCGCGAACATCGCGGCGAAGTGCCGGCGAATCTCGGACATCGAGCACGAGACCGACACGATCACGCACCGCTGCGTCGAGGCCCTCCACAAGACGTTCATCACGCCGATCGATCGCGACTCGATCCACCGGCTGATCACGCGCATGGATGACGTGATGGACTTCGTCGAGGCGGCCGCCGAGCGCGTCGAGCTCTACGAGCTGACCGTCATGACCGCCGACGTGCGCGACCTCTCCGATGCCCTGCACCGCGCGGCGATCCAGGTCGAGCAGGCCGTCCGCGGGCTGCGCACGCTCAAGGATCCGCACGCGACGCTCAAGCTCTGCATCGACATCAATCGCCTGGAGAACGAAGCGGATGCGATCCTCCGGCGCTCGGTCGCCCGTCTCTTCAAGGAGGAGAAGGATCCGATCATGGTGATCAAGTGGAAAGAGGTCTACGAGAACCTCGAGAACGCCACGGATCGCTGCGAGGACGTCGCGAACATCATCGAGGGCGTCATCCTCGAGCACGGCTGAGCGGGTCATGGATCTCCACGCCATCGTCATCGTCACGATCGCGGTGGCGTTGATCTTCGATGTGATCAACGGCTTCCACGACGCTGCAAACTCGATCGCGACCGTGGTCTCCACGCGCGTGCTGTCTCCGCGCGTCGCCGTGCTGTGGGCGGCAGTGTTCAACTTCATCGCCCTGTTCATCTTCCATCAGGGCGTCGCCGACACGATCTCCAAGACGATCCACGTCGACGGCGGGAGTCCGGCGTACGTGTGGGTCGTGATCTGCGGGCTGCTCGGCGCGATCGTCTGGAACTTGCTCACGTGGTGGCTCGGCCTGCCGTCGTCGAGCTCGCACGCGCTGATCGGCGGGCTCTCGGGGGCAGGCATCGCCTACGGCGGCATCGACACGCTGCAGCTTGGCAAGATCGCCAAGACGCTCTACTTCATTCCGCTCGCGCCGATCATGGGCCTCGTGATCGGCAGCGCGTTGATGTTCATCGTGTACTGGCTGTTCCGGAAGGTCCGACCTCGCAAGGTCGACAAGGTGTTTCGGATCGGCCAGCTGATCTCGGCAGGTCTCTACTCGATCGGCCACGGTGGCAACGACGCGCAGAAGACCGCGGGCGTGATCTGGGTCGTGATGATCGCGGGCGGAATGATCCGTGGCCCTGACGCCGCGACGGGCTTCGCCGGCGATCCGGCGCCGTACTGGATCTTCGTCGCCTCGTACGGTGCGATGGCGTTCGGCACCGCGATCGGCGGCTGGCGCATCGTCAAGACGATGGGCATGGGCCTCACGCACCTCAAGCCGGTCGGCGGGTTCTGCGCCGAGCTCGCCGGCTCGATCACGCTGTTCCTCGCGACCTACCTCAAGATCCCGGTGTCGACGACGCACACGATCACCGGCGCGATCGTCGGTGTCGGTTCGGTGATGAACGCACGCGGCATCCGCTGGGGACTCGCGACACGGATCCTCTACGCATGGATCTTCACGATCCCAGCTGCGGGCCTGATCGGCGCGCTCTCGGTCCTGATCGCGCGCTCGCTCAACGCCTGGTGATCACGTAGCTGGCTCGAGGGCGACCTCGAGCTCGAGCTTGTCAGCTGGCGTCGCGCTCTTGATCACGACGTCGACGAGCTTGCCCTTCACGCAGGCGTCGGTCGCGGCGTCGCCGGTCCCGACGGTCTTGATGCTCGCCTTGCCGGCGACGAGCGCGATCGTGACCTTGTCGAGCTTTGCGGTCTTCGGCGCCTTGTCGAGACAGGTCAGGAGGACCGCCTTGCGCGAGCGCACCGCGGTGGTCAGCGCGTCCTGCAGCGCGCGCTCCTTCGACAGTGCGACCTTGTCGCTGCGCGGGGCGAGCGGCTCGGCCGGCTTGCGCAGCGACAGCTCGAGCCACAGGGCGGACTCGTTGGTCGGCAGCTTGATCGCATCGAGCGCCTTGCCGAGGCACGTGTCGTACGCGCCATCGCCGCTGCCGCGCACGATCGCCTTGCTGCCGTCGTGCCACGCGATCAGATCGACATCCTCTTTGGTCGTCGCGCGCTTGGTCGCGCACGCCGCGATCGCGGTCGACTGGGCGTCGAGCGCCTGCGAGATGTCGCCGGCGCGATTCGAGGTGTACGCGAGCCGGCGCGTCGTGAGCTGCCAGGGCGCGCCCTTGGGATCGATCATGACCGCAACAGCGGACAGCCGCGGCGACGGGAGGAACGCTCCGTGCGTCGCCGCGCGATCGAGGATGTCGATCCGTCCGACGACGATGATCGCGGACGGCAGCTTCTCCGTGATCGCCGCCTTCTTCATGCCACCGGCGAGACAGCCATCGAGCGCGCTCGACCCCGAGCCGCGGACCTTCGCGACCATCACATTTCCGGCCTTCCCGATCTCGAGCCAGTACAGCGCCGAGCTCTTGGCCGCCGGCGCGCCGGTGATGCAATCGGTCAGTGTCTTCGCGAGGCCCTTGTCGGCGCCGAGCAGCCGCTTGTCGGGGAGCTTCATCCCCAGCGAGCCGTCCTCGAACACCTGGTACGCGGCCGGGGCCTCGGCACCGGCAACCAGAGGGCAAGCGACCGAAATTGCGGCGATCAAGGCGAGGCGCATGGGCGTTTGATACCCCATGCGGCGGTTCTATTCATGCGGGAGCAGAAGGCCCTTTCAGATGTCAGCCCCTCTGCGTAGGTTCGGGCCGTGGCCAAGCTCTACTTCCGATACGGCACGATGGACTCGGCGAAGTCGCTGAACCTCCTGGCGGTGGCGCACAACTACCGCAAGCAGGGCAAGCGGGTGCTGCTGATGAAGCCGCGGCTCGACGTCCGGTTCGGCGCGACCAAGGTCTCGTCGCGCGCGGGTCTCGAGGCCGAGGCCGATGTGATGATCGACGAGGACACCACCCTCGATCCGCGCGACTTCGTCGGACTCGACTGCATCCTCGTCGACGAGGCGCAGTTCCTGCCGCCCGCCGTGATCGAGGATCTTCGCCGCATCACCGTCGATCCGGGCGTCCCCGTGATCTGCTACGGCCTGCGCACCGACTTTCGCACCAAGCTGTTCCCGGGCGCGCAGCGCCTGATGGAGCTCGCGGACGGCATCGAGGAGGTCAAGGTGACCTGCCAGTACTGCGCGAAGAAGGCGATCTGCAACCTGCGCTTCGTCAACGGCACACCGACGGTGCGCGGTCCCCAGATCCAGCTCGGCGCCGAGGAGTCGTACGCGCCGGTGTGCTGGGGTCACTACGACGAGGCCACTCGTCAGGCCGTCGCCGAGACGTCGGGCGCCGTGCTCCGTCCGAGCTGATGAGCGCCAAGCCCGACGATCGCCACCTCACTCCGCAGGAGATCGCGGAGCGCTATCTGAGTCCCGACAAGAAGAGCCCGGTGGGCTGGCTGTTCAAGGGCGGCCTCGTCTGCACGGTGCTGTGCATTGTCGCGTTCGCGCTGATGAGCAGCCTCGGGCTGATCATGCTGCTCCTCGGGATGGTGCTCGCGATGCTCGCGTTCACCGGGCTCCTGATCGCGCTCGTCGTCAAGATGATGGTCGGCCCGTCGGCACGCGAGCTCGCCAAGGATCGAGCGACGCTGATGGCCGGTCGCTACCGGAACATCCAGGTCCAGGATCGCAGGGTCCACATCAACGGGGTCACAGTGGGCCAGGGCGTGTACATCGTGCTCCACGTCCTCGACGGGAAGAACGTCGAGCTGTGGGTCACCGACGGTGCCGATGTCGACCGGATCGTCATGATCCTCACCGCGAACATGCTGCAGGCGCCACCGCCGTATGCCGGTGGCTAGTCGAGTAGGTGGTGCGCCGGGTTGTCACGGATCGGACCCACCGAGATCGTTGACCTTGCTGGGGATTTGACGCGGTACGTCGTTTGCTCAGGGCGCGAGTCCTATGAAGTCCCTGACTAGCTTTGTTCTCCTCGCCTCGCTGGCCGCCTGTGCCACCGAGAAACCCGACCTCGACCCCACGGCCCTCGACTCGATCGATATCAACGAGGAGGGCAAGGACGACTCGTTCAGGTACCCCACCCTCAAGGGAACGCTCGGGATGGGCGACTCGACCACGGGCCGTGTCACCCCCCAGAAGTCCTTCCACGCCTACGACTTCACCTACGCCGGCCAGGCCGGCCTCGTCC
>JANOPP010000114.1:0-13485 GCA_031421915.1 Myxococcales bacterium
CGGACCGCCATCCCTTGGCGACGAATGGGTTGCCGAACGCGACCGACAGCGGTGGATCGAGAGCTGTCACGGCGGCCGTGTGCAACGTCACTCCGCGCGTCGCGCCCTGGTCGACGCCGGGTGCCGCGATCAGCATCCAGCTCATGGTCGGTGCACTCATCGCCGGGCGCAGCGGCGTGTAGCGCGCGGCCACGGTCATCGGCTGGTGGTTCGCCGTGAGCATCCCGTCCGCGGGGACCGCGGTCATCGCGCCCATGATCGTGTCGCCACCGTTCTGATCGAACGGTGCTGCTTCCATCACCCCGGTCAGGCGCGCCGTCGCGTAGCGCAGGATCAGCACCGCATCAGCGGTCGTGATCTTCTCGTGCTCGCGACCCGGCAGCTTGGAGGTCGCCGCGAACGGGAACGAAGCTGCGACCGCCGTGAGGCCCATGTCAGGGAGCGGCAGCTCCGCGGGCGGGAAGGTGCGGGCGTTCCACGTCCCGATCGAGGAGAACTGGAACGACTGGCCTGTGAGGTACGGCGTCGGCAGCGTCATGTTGACGGTCAGCATCGCGTTCGGGGGCGCGGCCTGCGGCGACGGATGCTCGTAGACACCGTGTTGCACGCGAACGTTCCGGCTCGGGAACTGATACAGGCGCTGCACCTGGACGCCGACCTCCGGCAGCGAGAACTGCACCGGGGGCGTGCCCGTCGGGATCTCCGCGGTCCACAGATCAGGTTGGGTCAGCTCGGCGTCGATCCGCGTGAAGCCCTCGGGCACCCCTTCGTCCGTGACGAGGAAGCTCGCCGGATTCGCCGCCAGATTCTCCGGCGCGCGCACGACCGTCGCGCCGATCGACACCCGATCGACCTGCAAGCTCACGCGCTCCACCGGTACGAGGGTCGACGTCTCGTCGATCCCCGCGAGCTGCGCGCAGCCGGTGGTCGCCGCGAGCACCCAGGCGCACGACGAAAGCCCTCGCCGGGCAGGCCGTCCCATCACGTGAAATGGTAGCACCGGGTCGACGCGCGTTGCCTGTTACTTGTCGCCGGTGTCGCCGCCGTCACCCTCGCCGCCGCCGTCCCGCCTCCAGAATCGCAGCCGAGAGCGACTGTCGCGCCCTGCCCCCTCGTCCTTGTCCTTGTCCTCGGGCTCCTTGTCGGCCTTCTCGGCCTTCTCGGGCTTGTCGTTGCGCTTGAGTCGCACCGAGGCCTTCACATCGGGCTCCGCACCGGTCAGCCGCTCGCTGTTCGGGATGAACCGGATCTCGGTCTTGATCTCGAACGACAGGGTCGTGAGGATCTTGGCGATCTCGTCGGTCAGGTTGAGGTTCGACAGGAACTCACGCGTCTCGCGCGCGATCACCTCGAACACCTTGTCCTTGGCGCCGTCCGCCGACGAGGCGATGTAACCGGCGACCTCGGGGAGGTTCTCGCGGGCGAGCTTGCGGATGCCCTCCTCCGTCGAGAACACCGCGCCCATACCGGCCGCGAACGTCTTCTTCACGAGCTCGGGGACGAGGCTCTCGAGCTTGCGCCGGAGCGTCTCTGGCAGGCCATCGGGCCCATCGTCGTCGTCTTTGCGGTCGTCCCGCGCCGGCTCGGATCTCGCGCGCTCGCGCTCGGGCTTGGGCGCGTGGTCGTCGTCGGTCGACATATCCTTGGGGTACCCCCGATCCGCGTCCGGATCAACACGCGCAACCCTGGTATCCTGCCGGCATGGTGGAGCCCGCGCGCAGGGAGGAGGACGAGAACCGTCCACCTCCGGTGCGAGACACGCCAAAGCCGGCGATGTCCGCCGGGGATTCCGTCACCGATCTCGCGCACGAGTCACGGCGCTACCGCGACGAGCAGCAGTCCAAGCGACCGCCGCTGCGCATCCGCAGCGTGCGCGCGTACTGGACCACGTTCGTCGTGATCGCCAGCTACATGTGGCTACGCCTCCGCACACGCTGGCACTCCGATGCGTGGGTCGAGCACAACCTGCGGCAGGTCAACCTCCGCAACGCCCGCCGGATCGAGCGCACGATCGTCGAGCTCCAGGGCCTGTTCATCAAGGTCGGTCAGCTGATCAGCATCATGACGAACTTTCTCCCCGAGGAGTTCCGGCGCGAGCTCGAGGGCTTGCAGGACGCTGTCCCACCGCGGCCCTACGTCGACATCGAGGCCCGCCTGCGCGAGGAGCTCGGTCGCCCGCCGTCGGAGGTGTTCGCGCAGTTCGAGCAGCGCCCGATCGCATCCGCCTCGATCGGACAGGTCCACATCGCGCGTCTCGAGAGCGGCCAGAAGGTCGCCGTCAAGGTCCAGTACCCCGACATCGAAGAGGTCGTGCGCCGCGACCTCCTCACGCTGCGCCGGATCTTCCGGATCATCGGCTGGTTCGTTCCCTACCAGGGTCTCGAGGAGCTCTATCGCGAGGTCCGCTCGATCATCCTCGAGGAGCTCGACTACCGCGCCGAGGCCGAAAACGCCGCGCGGATCGCAGCGAACTTCGAGGGCCGCACTGACGTCGCGTTCCCCGTGGTGGTCTCCGAGCTGTCGACCGCGCGCGTGCTCGTCACCCACTTCGAGGCTGGCTGCAAGATCACCGACAAGAACGCGACCAAGAAGCTCGGTCTCGATCGCGGCCAGCTCGCGCGCCAGGTCGTCGAGATCTACTGCCAGCAGATCTTCACCGACGGCGTCTATCACGCCGATCCACACCCCGGAAATCTGCTGGTGCGGCCCGCTGCCGAGGGCAAGCCACCGCAGATCGTATTCCTCGATTTCGGCGCGGTCGCCGAGATCCCCGCGAACGTGCGCGCGGGAATGATCGAGCTGATCCAGGGCGCACTGATGCGCGACACGCGGCGCATCGTCAACGCGATGAAGCAGATGGGCTTCGTCGCGCGCGGTGCGAACGAGGCGATGTTCGAGCAGGTCATCGAGTACTTCCACGAGAAGTTCCAGGAGAACATCTCGCTCGATTCGCTCAACCTGAAGGACATCAAGTTCGATCCGCAGAAGAGCCTCGAGAGCGTCGCCGACCTCCGCCGCATGGACATCTCGCTGCGCGAGCTCAGCGAGAACTTCCACGTCCCCAAGGAGATCATCGTCCTCGAGCGCACGCTCCTCCTCCTGATGGGCCTGTGTACAGAGCTCGATCCGACGCTGAATCCGATGACGGTGATCCGCCCGTACCTCGAGCGCTTCGTCCTCGGCGACGAAGGCGACTGGTCCGAGCTCCTCGTCGAGACCTCGAAAGATCTGGTGATGTCGGTGACGGCGTTGCCTGCCGAGATCCGCAAGTTCATGCGCGCGGCCCACTCCGGTGAGCTGCAGCTCTCGTTCAAGAACATCTCCGCTCCCGCACAGCTGATGTACCGGCTCGGTCATCAGGTGATCTTCGCGGGCGTCGGCATCGCGGGCGCCGTGGTCGCGGTGACTCTCGAGGGCCGCGGCGAGATCGAACGCGCAGAGTGGGGCTGGTGGACGGCACGCGTGGCGGGTGGGCTCCTGTTGTGGAGCTGGTGGTCCTCGCGCAATCTCCTCCGCAAGAAATGACCCGCAGCCTCCTCGTCATCGTCGTCGCGCTAAGTGGGTGCGACCAGGTGTTCGGGCTCGAACGCCCCGATGCTCCTCCGCCGAGCTGCGGCGGGGACTCGATCCACGACGAGGACGAGGATGGAGTCCGCGACCTCTGTGACAACTGCCCGGGGATCGCGAATCCTCTGCAGGAGGACGTTCGCGAGGTGAACACAGGCGCACTCGCCGACGGGGTTGGCGATGCGTGCGATCCACGGCCGACGCTCGATGGCGACTACATCGAGCGCCTCCAGACGTTCGAGACAGCCACCGAGCTCGGCGACTGGCAGATCCTCGGGGGGGTGTGGTCGGTCGTTGGTGACAAGATGGTCTTCGACGAGCCAGCGCACTTCGAAGAACGCGTGCTGCTCAGCCGCGGCGCCGCGATCACTCCCCCGGCCACGATCGAGATCCACCTGACGGTCGCCACGATCGACCAGTTCCAGGTCTTCATCGGCTTCACCTCGAACGCCGATGTCTACCCGAACGAGCTCTCGTGCACGCTGCATCGCCAGTACGAGGATCCGCCGCGGCTACCTCCGAGCCTCGCCGACGAGGTCTTTCTGTATCACCCGGACGCCCAGGCAACGACCAGCGCGCTGACCCGGCACATGACCAACGGAAGCGGCTATCGGCTTGCCCTCACCGTCGAGTCCGCAAGGATCGGGTGTGTCGTGCAGACCGACGATGGTCAGCTCGTCTCACTTGCCGATCAGATCACGAAGCCATTCGTCTCCGGTGCCCTGGGCCTGATCAGCAGGCAGTCGAAGGTCGAGTTCGACTACGTGGTGGTCTACAAGATCAACGCAGCAGCGCGATGATCGCGACGAGCGCAGCGGCCGCCGCGAGGCTCGCGAGCACGACGCGCGCGACCTTGGCCCAATCCGTCGGCGAGTTGCCGAAGACGATCTCCGGGCGCTGGCCATGGACGATCGCGCGGTACGGCCTCCCGCGATAGCGATACGCGAGCACCCACGCGGGCAGCGCCACGCGATCCGTCGTCTGACCCTGCAGCAGGCACGCGACATGGATGTTGCGGAACCGCTTCCCCGGGATCTGCGGTTCGACCCGGGTCTTCGCGGTCGCATTGATCGCGCGCTGCACGATGTCGCGCGCCGCCGACCGCTGCGCATCGAAGCTCTCGATCATCTCCGCCTCGTCGCCGGGCAGCGCCGTGTCGATCGCGACGGCCTTCGACAGCTTGTAGAACGGCGTCAGGAGGCGACACTCCTCGCGATCGAGGCCGCGCGACGCGGGCACGATCACCGCATCGAACCGCATCGGCACCTGCCCTGACTGCGGCGCCCACGCCGAACGCTTCGCCCCCTCGTCGGAGTCGGCGGTCCACGCGACGGTTGCCTGCGCGGTGACGAGCCAGCCAGCCCAGCACAGCGGCGTCAGCGATTCGAGGACAGCCTCCTCGCGCAGCGCCGCCGGCGCGAAGTAGCCGCGCTTGCCGAGCCACCCGCGGAGCGACGCCTCCGCCCCCTCGCGCGAGACGGTGAACGGGATCCGCACCGTCGCCGCCTCGATCGGATCGACCGGCTGCTCGATCGTCATCGTCGAGCCACAGAATCCGCAGTGCGGTGCGCGCTTCGCCGGCTCGAACTCGACCGCCGCGTTGCACGAGTTGCAGCGCAGGATGTGCGCGCGCTCCGGGCGCTCGGTCGGCGTCGCCGTGATCGGTACCGGCAAGGCGCAGATCGCGCATCGCAGGTCGCCGTCTTCGAGCGCCGTCTGGCAGCGAGTACATGCACTCATGGCGGCGGCGGCTCCCCGCCGTGCACCAGATAGATGACGATCGCGATGATCGCGAGCAGCGCCGAGATCGCGAGCGCGACCTTCCACCACGCGAGCGGCACCGCACCCGCGATCCGCCCGGTCTGACCGTTGATCACGACGCGCAGCGGCTCCTTGTCGTCGCGATAGCGGACCGCGAACACCCACACGGGCACGAGGATGGGGTCGAACGATTCCCACTCGACCTGGGTCCGCCACGCGAGATCGCTGTAGCTGTCGCCCGGCATGAACGCGCGCAGCTTGTCACCGACGGCATCGACCGCCTCCGTGCGCGAGATCCGCATGCACGCGTCGGCGCTGCGCGAGTACTCTTCGTGGATCCAGCCACTGACCAGCGCAGGCGAGAACCGCCGCAGCTGGCGCAGGTCATACGGCTCGAGGTCCCCGAGCGTTCGCTGATCGAGCGCGGCCGACGCGCTGACGATCACGTCGGTGATGTAGCCGAGGTGCTCGCCCGACAGCGCCCGATACTCGGTGCGGGTGATCGTCCGCGTCTCGGTGACGTCCTTGCCCTCGGCGTCCTTCTTCGTGACGGTCTCTTGCTCGGTGTAGTGCTCGCCGATCTGCGCGGTGTAGTCCGACCGCGCCACGGCAGAGTAGAGGTACGCAGGCAGATACACGCCGCGGAGATCGGTGACGCGTGCGTTGCGCAGGGCGGGATCGGCAAAGATCGTGCGCCCACCCAGCCAGCGCTCGAGGTGGGCCTTGGCCCAGGCAGCATCACCCGCGAACGCAACGGTGAACGCGGGATCGGGCTGGCCCGCCGTCGGGGGCCGCTCGACGAAGTTCGGGCTCGCACAGTACACGCAGGTCGCGGTGCGGGCTCCCTCGAAAGCGAGCCCTGCGCCGCACTGCTGGCACGCGAACGTGATCGTCACCGGCGCCGACCCTACCGCCGCCCAGGACGGGAGTGGGGGCACAAAACTTGGTCCGTGTATGGCTTCAGCGCGATCATTGTTCCCGGAACAAGCGGCTCCCCCACCGCGTTCGTTCCAGTGAGGTCGTACATGCTCGCCGTCATCGGAAATGTGCTCGCAGGACTCGGATGCCTTGGACTGTTCACTGCGACGTTGCGCCTGACAAAGCCTACCAAGCGAGCATAGACTCGACGGGTGGTCAGCACTGTACTGCCGCGGGTCGCGCGGCCGCCCGCTTCCGATGAGCTCACGCTCTCGGACATCGAGGCGATCCGGCTCCTGCTTCGCGGCGAGTCGGTCATCGACTGGCACCGGCTGAACTACTCCGACCACGCCGAGGTCGACCGCTTCCTGCGGCTCAACGAGTTCGATCCCGAATCAGACGAGGAGATGGGCTGGCTCGAAGATGTCCGCGCCGAGGCCGTCGACTACCTCGCGCGCGCCTACGCGATGGCGATCCCGGACGAGGTCGCCGCTGACCTCCCCGCCCGCGATCTGTTCCTCGTCGCCTCGAGCCACGGCCCCCACCAGAAGTGGGCGTGTGTCGTCCTCAAGGTGATGCACATCATCCATCACATCAACGGCCGCAAGTCCCTCCTCAAGATGTCCGTCTCCGACGAGATCATCTTCCGGGAGATCGAGCTCAAGGTGATGCAGGTCGTCGAGCAGCTCCGCGCTGCCGGCGCGCCCCTCGCGGAGTGGGAGTGGAGCCGCAAGCCGAGCGACTCGCAGATCACGAAGCTCCTCGCCAAGCGCTCGACGCTCGCGGCGAGCATCTACGACAAGCTGCGATTCCGCCTGATCGTCCCGACGCCCGAAGACCTCGTCCCCATGCTCGCGACGCTGACGCGCCAGTTGATCCCGTTCAACTACATCGTGCCGGGCGAGAGCGTGAACCAGCTCGTCGATCTCGCCGCCCTGATCCGCAACCAGGACGAGTCGGGACGCACGCGCGCAACGACGGCGGTCCCCTACAACGAGTTCTCCGGTCCCGAGTACCGGATCATCAACTTCGTCGCCGATCTCCCGCTGCGGGTCGGCCGTCTGCTCCCGGCGTCCGAGACGCCATCCGACATCGGGCACGTCGTCTTCGTGCTCACCGAGTTCCAGATCGCCGACAAGCTGACGGCGCAGCGCAACGAATCCGGCGCCTCGAGCCACGAGGCCTACAAGGCGCGGCAGCACGAGCGCGTGCGCATGCGTCTGTTCCGCGACAAAGACGACCCGCTTCCGCCCGACTGACGGCCCCGACGCTGTGGGCTCGTCGCTGCTAGCGGTTGAGCAGCAAGTACACGCCGGCGCCGATGCCCGCGAGCAGCAGCACGAGCATGATCATGCGATCGAGGCGGAGCTTCTTCGGCGGAGGAGCGGCTGCCATGGTGGTGGCACCGTATCACGCCGGCGCGCGGCTCGCGATCACCGCTCGGCGGGCAGGAGCTTCCGCAGGTGCCATGCCTGGATCTCGACCTTGCGAAGAGCGTCCCGCTTGGTGACCGCTAGGCCCCGCGCATAGATCAGCGCGACGATGACGATCCCGACGGTGGCCGCGACGAGGATGAAGCTGGTGAGCGGGCCGTCGACCTCGAGAATGGCGGAGGTCGTCAGCACCGTGGCGCCCTCGATCGACCACGTCGACGAGAACACGCCGATGGACTCGAGGAGGATCGGGGCGATGATCGTCGTGATCATGGCGATCGCGGGCAGCCAGGGTCGGCGGATCGTGGGGTACGACATCCACGCCGTGGCGAACACGGTGACGATACCGGGCACGAACATGAACGGCCCGATCATCCGCGAGAACAGCAAGCTCACGGCGATGCTGATCCCGATCGACAGGGGGACAACATGGGGCCGCAACCGCCGGTGGTTGAGCTCGGACATCACGATGTGGATGACGATCAGCACGAGCAGCGAGCAGAACAGCGGCCAGCTGATCACGCCCTGCCAGGCGATCATCGGGGCGAAGGGTAGGAATGCGGAGAACGCGTAGGTCGCGAGCCGCCACTGCTTGCGCGCGTGTTCCTCGTCGACGGCGACGAGGTGGTGGGCGAGCTCCGCGGGGAGCTCGATCGGCGGTTCGAGAAGCAGCGTGGTGACGAGCTGCGCTGCCTCGCGGGATTCCGGATCGAGCGCGAGGGCGCGACCCGCGGCTTGCATCGCGGTGGGGCGATCGCCGGCAGCCAGCGCAGCCTTGCAGCGCGTGACCTCCTCGGCGGCGAGCTCGCAGCGGCGCTCGTGATCGCGATCGCCGTTGAGGTAGCGCTGGAGCCGGGTAGCGAGCTCGCGGGCGGTGGGGCGTTCGGCGGGATGCTCGGAGAGCGCGGCGAGACACGCGGCATCGAGCTCGGGGGCGATCTGGAGCGTCGCAGCACGCTTCGCGGGCGAGTCGGTCGGCCGGGACAGCGTCGACGCCAGCGTGTCCGCGCGAGGATGGAGGGGTTCGTGCGCGAGGATCTCGAACAGGATGCAGCCGAGCGCGTAGACATCGGCGCGATGATCGACCTGCTCGCCGCGAACCTGCTCGGGCGCCATGTAGCCGGGCGTGCCGAGGAGCGAGCCCGCCTGTGTCTCCCCGTCGAGCGACGGGACATCGGGCTCGTCGGGCGGTGCATCGTCGTCGGTGACTCGTGCGACGCCCCAGTCGAGGACGTAGACCTCGCCGAAGTCGCCCATCATGATGTTCGCCGGCTTGAGATCGCGGTGGACGACGCCGCGCGAGTGCGCGAACTCGATCGCGAAGCAGACGTCGATGAAGGTGCGGACGAGCTGCTGCAGCGGGACGGAGCTCCCGGCGAGCACGGCAGCGAGCGTCGTGCCTGCGAGGCGCTTCATCGTGAAGAACGGGCGGCCCTCGGCGTCGTGGCCGAGCTCGTGAACCGGCACGACCGCGGGGTGCTCGAGCCGCGCCTGGATCCGCGCCTCGCGGAGGAACCGCGCGAGTGCATCGGGCGACGGCGAGGCGCTGCGCATGCGCTTGATCGCGACGTCCCGTCCGATCCGGCGATCGCGCGCGAGCAGGACCTCCCCCATTCCCCCGCGTCCGAGCAGCTCTCCGATGGCGTAGCCCGATCCCGAGATCGTCGGCTCCGAGGCGCGAGGACTCCCTGTGATCGGCGGAGCCATCGTCGCAGCGCTACCCGGATCGTCGTCGGCGGCCGTGCCCGGGCCCGCGAGGGTCGGATCGGTCGCGACATCGCTTGGCTTGGTCATCTCGTCACTTCGGGCGGGTGGCCCATGGCCGCGGGTTGTTCGGGAGCAGGTGATTCAGGTGCCAGGCCTGGACGTGGAGCTTGCGCTTCGCGTCCTTGACCGAGCTGTGCATGCGAATCGCGACGAGCCCGATGATCGAGACGAACATGATGTTCGCCGCGAACAGCATCGCACCGCCTACCGCCCCACCACTGTTCGTGAGCATCTCGGAGTGACTGATGATCGCCTTGTCCAGGACCTCCCAGCTCTTCTTGAACACGCCCACGAGCTCGAGGAGTGCCGGCACCAGGAACGCCGCCGCCGTGTAGACGATCACCAGCCATCGCCGGTTGATCAACCACCGCGTCGTCGTCAGGCCCATCAGCACGCCGCACAGGAGGATCGGGGTCAGGAGGAAGATGCCGGCGATCCGTGTCCACAGCAGAGCGAGCAGGAAGTTCCCGACGAGTCCGAGGCCGATGTTGAAGCGGCCGGTCCGGCCCGAGCGCCACATCACGAACGACAGGCCGGCGACGACCGCATAGAACGCGAGCACCCAGTGCCACGCCTGGACCTCGAGCACCGGGAGCGCCGCCCAGAACGCGAACAAGGACATGTAGCCCCACGCGCCCGCGCGGCTGCGCTCCTTGGTCGACTTCTTCTCCTCGGCGTCGAGCTCGGTGACCAGCTCCTGCGGCAGGACCTTCGGCGGCTCGATGATCAGCGAGGTCACGAGCTGGGCAGCCTCGCTCGACTCGGGATCGAGCGCGAGCGCGCGACCCGCGCGGCGGATCGCAGTCGCCCGTGCATCGTCACTGCCTGACTCGATGGCTGCGTGGGCGAGCGAGAGTTGCTCGGCCGCGAGCTTGCGCCGACGTTCGACATCGCGATCTCCGTCGAGATAGGCCTGGACCCGGTCGGCGAGCTGGCGCGCCGTCGGGCGCTCCTCGGGCTCCTCGGCGAGCGCCGCGAAGCAGGTCGCGTCGAGCTCCGGGGGGACTGGGCGGTCGGCGCGCCGGCGCGCCGGCGCATCCTGCGGCGAGCTCAGCGTGCTCGAGATCGCGGCCCCGCCCCGCGGATGCAAGGATTCGCCCGCGAGGATCTCGAACAGGATCGCCCCGAGAGCATAGACGTCCGCCGTCTGTGTCGCGGGCAGCCCCTTGATCTGCTCGGGTGCCATGTAGCCCGGTGTCCCGAGCATGGCCCCGGTCTGCGTCCCTTCATCGAGCGTGTCGATGTCCGTCTGCGTCGGCGCGCGCGACGTATCGGTGAGCACCCGCGCGACGCCCCAGTCGAGCACGTAGACCTCGCCGTAATCGCCCATCATGATGTTCGCGGGCTTGAGGTCGCGGTGGATCACGGCGCGCGAGTGCGCCAGATCAACCGCCAGACAGACGTCCACGAACGCGCGCAGGAGCAGCTGCTGGGTCGCCCCGTCCGTGATCCGCTGAGCGAGGGTCCGCCCCGAGATTCGCTTCATCGTGAAGTACGGTCGGCCGGTCTCGTCGGTGCCGAGCTCGTGCACGGGCACGATCGCCGGATGGTCGAGGCGGGCCTGGATCCGTGCCTCGCGCAAGAACCGCGCGAGCTGCTCGCTGTCCGGGTGAACGCTCCGCATCCGCTTGATCGCGACCTCGCGCCCGATCCGCTGGTCATGAGCCGCGAGCACCTCGCCCATCCCGCCGCGACCGATCAACTCGCCGATCTGATAGCCCATCGGCGGTAAGGCGAGCGGCGCATTGCTCGACGGCCGGCGCGGCACGATCGTGTCCTGCGTCGGGGACGCGGCGGGTCCACCCGGTTGTGTCTCTGCGAGCGGCTGGCCGGGCTGCGTGGACGCGCCGGGTGGCGCGCGGTTGGGCTTACCGTCGTCGGAATCATCGACCATCCCGGGGATGGTACGGCAACTCAGTGCGGACTGTGGGTCGGCAGGATCTGTCGTAGATGCCAGGCCTGCAGCTCGAGGGTCCGCGTCGCCTGCCGCTGCCGCAGGGCCATTCCACGGGTCAGTAACGCTACGATCGAGACCAGAGCGACCAGCATCGTCGCGAAGGCTAGCTGGACCGGGACCGCGTTGAACGTCAGGACCGGTGACGCGAGAACGAGCTCGCCGTTGACGAACCGGTAGGTCGCGTCGAGCCAGCCGAGCGCCTCGAGCGCCCAGGGGATCGCGACGCCCGAGCTCAGGATCAGCGCGACGACCCGGATCGATCCGAGGGCTGGATGCGCGGCGTACGCGATCAGCGTGGTCGTGACCAGGGTGGGAGCGATGATGAACGGGCCGACCATCCGGCACACGAGGGCGATCAGCATCGCGTTGATGCAGGCGTTGAAGTAGATGCCGCGTCGCGAGATGTGATCTCGATACGTCAGGATGAACACCTGGGCACCGCTCGCAGCGGCGAGCGCGGCGAACCCGGCGACGAACGCGTAGCTGCGAACGCCGGTCCAGATCAGGAGGGGCACGAACGCGAGGTACCCGATCATCGAGTACGCCGCGAGCCGGCCCTGGGTGCGTGCGTTCGCGTGATCGAGTCGCCCGATCTCCTTCTCGACCTCGGCGGGGATGACCTTGGGCGGTTCGAGGATGAGGCGGGTGACGAGCGCCGCCGCTTCGGACGCGGTGGGGTCGAGCGCGAGAGCGCGGCCGGCCGCCATCATCGCCTCGCGCCGGCCCTCGTCGCCATCGTCGCGAAGGAGCGCTGCTCGTGCGATGCCAATGTGCTGCTGGGCAAGGTCGCGACGGACCGCGATGTCGCGATCTCCGTCGAGGAAGGCCTGGACCGAGTCTCCCAGTGCACGCGCGGAGGGGAACCGCTCGCTCGGTTGGAGGCGGGTCGCGCGCTCGCAGATCCCGTCGAGCTCGGGCGGCGAATCCGGGCGGATCTTCGACGGCCGCGCTTCGAGTGGCTTGAGGATCGACGTCAAGCTGCGCCGACCTCCGTGCAGGACCTCGCCGCACGCGATCTCGTACAGGATGCAGCCGAGCGCGTAGATGTCGGCGCCAGGGCCAGCACGCTCGCCCGCGAGTTGCTCGGGCGCCATGTAGGCCGGGGTGCCGAGCACCGTGCCCGCGCGGGTCTCGCCGCTGTCGAGCCTGAGATCGAGCTCCTTGCTCGTCGGTGCACCGGTCTCGTCGGGCTCGGTGATCGCGCGCGCGATGCCCCAGTCGAGGACGTACACCTCGCCGAAGTCACCGAGCATGATGTTCGCCGGCTTGAGATCGCGATGAATGATGCCGGCAGAGTGCGCGAACTCGATCGCGAGGCAGACGTCGACGAACGCGCGCAACAGCCGGCGACGCGTCGTGATCGAGTCGGCCTCGCTCTGCGTCTTGAGTGCAGCCATCAGCTCGCCCATCGTGGTGCCGGAGAGGCGCTTCATCACGAAGTACGGCTTGCCGTCCTTGTCGAACGCCAGGTCGTGGACCGGGACGACCGCGGGGTGCTGGAGTCGACCCTGCACGCGCGCCTCGCGCACGAACCGCGACAGCTCCTCGCCCGACGGTGCGTCGGCGCGGATTCGCTTCACGGCGACCTCGCGCCCGATCTGCTCGTCGTACGCGAGCACGACCTCGCCCATGCCGCCCTGCCCGATCAACGACCCGAGCGTGTAGCGCGCGCTGTCGAGCACCGCGAGGGTCGCGCCGCCCGCACTCCGCATCCCGAGCGGCTGCGTCGTGCCGCCGACCGAGCCGGCTGCGAGGGTTGCATCCAGACCCGGCGTGCTCGGTGCCGCCATGGTCTGCGCGGATTCGACCGGCGTCGGGGCCGCCTTCGGCTTGTTCGGCGCGGTAGGCGCCTCGCTGCGGATGTCTCGGTCGTCGGTCGTGCCGACGCCCTGCAGCGTGGGGTCCCGTCTCACCGTGTCGTCGGTGCCGTCGCGATCGTCGACCATTGGTAGATCTACTTTCCCTCATCCAGAGGATGAGTTTCCGTACGACCCCCATAGAAACCGTGCGTGCGGATTTCCCGCACACGGCTTGCGGGAGGGCTCTCGTGCCAGCGGTACTGGGTAGCCTCCGGATACCGGA
>JANOPP010000115.1:0-3137 GCA_031421915.1 Myxococcales bacterium
TCGGGTGTTGGCGAGATCACCTCGATGACGAACGAGGCACCGACCGCGACCGCGTACGACACCAAGAAGAGCCCGACGCAGATGGCGAGCCAGCGCCACCGGATGCGTCCCACCACCGACGACATCGACCCGGCGAGCCGACCCATCACACGGGCGGTGAGCATCGCTGCCGGCGTCAGGATCGCGAGCATCAACCCGATCGAGACGAGGCCCCAGGCCCCGTCCTCGGCGTCCTGCGCGAGCTCGTGGAGCACCGCGTACGGAACCGCGAGCAGCAGGAACCAGCACATCACGAGCACGAGCAGCTCGATCAACGACCGGTACCAGCGGTAGCTCGGCATCCGTGCGAGCCGGTGGTACGGCGAGCCCGGCAGCGGACACCGACTCACGGGTGGCGCCGCCGGTACGACGGAAGGTGGAGCAGGGACGACCGGCGGCGCTGGTTCAACCGGCGGCGCTGGATCGTCCGTCATCAAGGCGTGCGGCCGTAGCGATCTTCGAGCCGGACCACGTCGTCGAGCTCCGGCGTCGACACCTCGAGGACGTCGGTGTCCTCGATCGCGATCATCCGGTGGCGCAGGCCGGTCGTGATGTGGAACGGCTCGAGGGGGCCGAGCTCACGCGACTTCGGTGGCTCACCATCGGTGAAGAATACGAGCTGCATCCGCCCGCGCAGCACCATGATCGTCTCGTCCTTGACGCGGTGGTACTGGAGCGAGAGCGCCTCGCCGGCCTTGATGTGGAGAATCTTGCCGACGTACCGATCGGTCTTCGCCCAGATCAGCTCGTGGCCCCAGGGCTTGTCGACCCTCGTCGACATTACTTCTTCGGAGGCGCTGCGCTACCGGTGCCCGCGCCGTCCTTCGGCGTGTCGAGCGTACCGGTTGCCGTCGGATCCAGGTTGGTCGGCATCTCGACCTTGGGACGCGCACCCGGAATCTCTTCGCGGCGATCGACCTTTCCGTCGAAGTCGTCGTCGTAGAGGATCGCGAGGAGGATCGTGTCCTTGTACTGCTCCCACAGATCGGGCTGACCGTCGCTGTTGCGATCCTGGCGCACGCTCGTGAGGTTGCCGCTCGTGTCGTAGACTTCCTTGACGTCGAACTTGCCGTCGAAGTCGGTGTCGCGCTCGACCTCGGCCCGCTGGTTGACCTTGGTGTCGTAGACCGCGCTCATGTCCCACTTGCCGTCGTAATCGACGTCCGCTTTCTCGAACAGGGTGTTGCCCTTCGGGTTGTAGGCGACGACCCAGTCCTTGCGACCGTCGTGGTCGAAGTCGATCTGCTTGCAGCTCATGAACTCGACCTTGGTGCCGCCCTCGTCGGAGCTCTTGTAGAGGCGCCAGACGTCGGGGCGGTTGTCCTTGTTGAGGTCGTACGTGACGACGTTCTTGCCGTTCGTGTCGCACAGCGTCGGGTCGACCTTGGGCGACGTCGCGTCGGCCGAATTTGCCGGCGTGGTCTTGGTGTCCTTGCCCTTGCCGCCGCAACCGAATGACAACGACGCGAACAGGGCAGTCGACAACACGACGAGTTTCGAGAGCTTCGACATGACTTGTCGAGCCTAGTCGGCCGCGCACCCTGCTGCAACCGTTTGACCGGCCTCATATGGTCACGTAGGGTCACGCTTCCGTGCCCCGCAAGAAGATCTCGACGACCGTCTACATCACGCCCGAGCAGGACGAACGGCTCAAGGCGTTGCACGGGCGGACGAAAGTGCCCGTCGCCGAGTACATCCGGCAGGGCATCGATCTGGTTCTCGAGAAGTATCGCGATCAACTGCCGGGGCAGGTCGACCTGCGACTCGGATCACGCTAACCATCCACGCCCCCTCGTCATGTCGTTCCCTCTCGAGCGTATCCGCAACTTCTCGATCATCGCGCACATCGATCATGGGAAGACGACCCTCGCGGATCGCATCCTCGATGAGTGCGGGGCTGTCACCGTGCGCGAGCAGCAGGCGCAGATGCTCGACTCGATGGAGCTCGAGCGCGAGCGCGGCATCACGATCAAGGCGCAGTCGGTTCAGCTCCACTTCAAGGCGAAGGACGGGCTCGTCTATCAGTTCCACCTGATCGACACGCCGGGCCACGTCGACTTCCACTACGAGGTGTCCCGTTCGCTCGCCGCCTGCGAGGGCGCGCTGCTCGTCGTCGATGCCGCGCAGGGCGTCGAGGCGCAGACACTCGCGAACGTCTACGTCGCACTCGACAACAACCTCGACATCGTCCCCGTCCTCAACAAGATCGATCTCCCGGTCGCGCGGCCCGACTGGGTCAAGGCGCAGATCGAGGACATGATCGGGCTCGACGCGTCGAACGCGCTGCTCGTGTCGGCGAAGACCGGCGTTGGCGTTCACGACATGCTCGAGGCGATCGTCGAGAGGATCCCGCCGCCGAAGGGCGACCGCGACGCTCCGCTGTCCGCGCTGATCTTCGATAGCTGGTACGACCAGTTCCGCGGCGTCGTCGTGCTCGTGCGCGTCATGCAGGGCCGGATCAAGAAGGGCCAGACGCTCCGGTTCTGGGCGACCGACGTGACCTACGACTGCCAGATGACGGCGGTCCGCAAGCCCGCGCTGTTCGAGGTCGAGGAGATCGAGGCAGGGCAGGTCGGCATTGTCTCCGCCGCGATCAAGGACATCGGGCACGCGCGCGTCGGTGACACCGTCACGGACGCCAACAATCCGTGCGCCGAGCCGCTCAAGGGCTTCAAGCTCGTCAAGCCGATGGTGTTCGCGGGGCTGTTCCCCGTCGACAACGAGGACTACCAGGATCTCAAGGACGCGCTCGGCAAGCTCGTGCTCAACGACGCGAGCGTCACGTACGAGCCCGAGACGTCGCTCGCACTCGGCTTCGGCTTCCGCACCGGCTTCCTCGGTCTCCTCCACATGGAGATCATCCAGGAGCGACTGGAGCGCGAGTTCAACCTCAACCTGATCGTCACTGCACCCAGCGTGCGCTACCGGATTCACATGCCGGGCGGCGAGATCATGGAGGTCGACAACCCGGCCAAGGTCCCCGACCAGGGCAAGGTCGAGACGATCGAGGAGCCGATCATCACGGCGACCGTGCACCTCCCGCAGGAGTACGTCGGCCCGATCATGCAGCTGTGCCAGGAGCGCCGCGGCGTCCAGCA
>JANOPP010000116.1:0-29163 GCA_031421915.1 Myxococcales bacterium
GACGCGCGAGAACTTCACCGGCTTGGAGTGGCGGCGGAACGCCTTGCGCAGGCGCACGACTGCCGGGACCTTGACGATCATCGACATCGCGCGGATCTCCGCGTCGTACTCCTCGACGATGTCGACCTTGTCGAGCGTCATCAGGACCATCGCCCGCTGCCAGGAGATGATCTTGATCGGCTCGTAGCCCTGAGACAGCAGCAGCGTACGCGTGGACTCGACGTGCATCATGGCGCGTCTCCTTCATCTCTCCGGATACGTGTCGTGACGCGGGCGCCGGAACGCGCCGCATCACCGGCCCGCAACATGCGGGCAATCGTGCCGCCGGTCGGATTCGAACCGACACTGAATGGTTTCTGGAACCACCGACTCTGCCGTTGGTCTACGGCGGCATTCGTTGCTCGTCGCTCGTGCCGCCGGACGGACTCGAACCGTCACTGCGTGGAGTTTGAAACCACTGACTCTGCCGTTGGTCTACGGCGGCATGACTCGTCGCTCGTCGTTCGTGCCGCCGAGAGGATTCGAACCTCCACTACATGGCATCTCGGGCCATCGACTCTGCCGTTGGTCTACGGCGGCAAATTCCATCGTGCGATCGCTCGTGCAGCCGACCGGATTCGAACCGGTACGTTCATGTCCCCAAAGGCCACTGACTCTTCCGGTTGGTCTACGGCGGCATTCGTTGCGGAGGCCGGAGTCGCACCGGCGTGGCCTGGCGTATGAGACCTGGCTGAGAACTCGCACTCTCCCCGCACAACCTTGGTGGGAACGCTGGGACTCGCACCCAGTTGATCGTAGGACGACTGTTTTACGGACAGCCCCGGTCACTCTACCGTCAACGCTCCCTTGGGGTGATCGGCGGGACTTGCACCCGCTTACGCGTGGGTCACGGCCACGTGCCTCGACTACTTCGGCATCGACCACAGTCCGCCTCGAGGGAATCGCACCCACGTCGCTCGGTTATCGGCCGAGTGCTCTGCTGTTGAGCTAGAGGCGGAGGAAAGCCACGCACTCCCCGTGGATTTGAACCACTGGGAGCTCGCGCTCCTTACCGGTAACCGTCTCGAGCCGGCTCGCGTGAGCGAACAAGGCAGGTCGTGACGGTAAAGGAGTGCGCGGCTGGGAACAGGTGCATGCAGACAGCTGGATTCGAACCAGCGACCTTTCGATTACGAGTCGATAACCCTCAACGACGGCCCGCGAACGGACAAAGGGTGGTGAAGGCAAATGCTCTAGCCACTGAGCTATGCCTGCATGCGTCGACGTGGCGGGGATTGCACCCGCGGCCTCGAGGTCCCGGACCCCGCGCTCTCCTACTGAGCTACACCTCGAAAGACTTTTCGTCGGGGTGAGGCGATTCGAACGTCCGACCTCTCCGTCCCGAACGGAGCGCGCTGCCAGCTGCGCTACACCCCGAAAAGTTGCCGCGTCAAAAGGCTCGAGATGACTCGATCGGCTGTCACACCACACGGCGGCCCGTTTGCTCGCCCACTCGCGTGGATCGAGCCAACAGGCGAATTGATTCTTCAAACGCGCGTGAACCAGGAGTTGAACCCAGAACGGTCGGATTAGAAGTCCAACCTGGCTTCCGTGCCTTCACGCATCGCACGCCGATCAGGAATCGAACCTGACTGTCAGCCGGATTTGGAGTCCAGCTCGGTTACCCAGACCTCGACGCATGTGGTGCCACTGAGAGGAATCGAACCTCTGCCAACAAGCTTCGCGAACTTGTGTCCCATCCACGGAACAGGGGCGTGAGCTGAACAGACGGCAGGAGTTGCACCCGCATCGACGAGGTAAGGGTAAGCATCGGCGACGGCCCGAACACACGGACGAGGTGTGCAGACGCGTTCTCGGTGTCCTACTGTTAGACGACGTCCATTCGTCTGAGTGGCAGGGATTGCACCTGCGGCCTCGTCGTCCCCGACGACGCGCTCTCCTACTGAGCTACACCCAGAATGTGAACAGATGGCCGGAGTCGCACCGGCATTCGCTGGTCCCGATACCGTCATGCGTCGGCCCGAACCCGGGCGAGGTGGTGCACGAAGCCATATGCCGACTGTCCTGCTGTTAGACGACATCTGTTCGCGGAACGCATAGGAGTCGAACCCGGCCCCGGAGGGCATCCCGTTCTCGAGACGGGCGTGGCGCCAACCGCACACCTTACGTTCCAGTAAATCTTCGTCGCAGTGGAGGGAGTCGAACCCAACGTTCGTTCGCGCTAAACGACCGGACCCTTCGCCTGGTTGGGGCGAGTGATCATCGCTTCACCGGAAGCACTGCGGAGAACTTCGGTGCGTTGTGCAGCCCGAGGACTTGAACCTCCCCACGCCGTGATGAGCGGCGTGTCCGTCCAGCACGGCGGGTCGCGGTAACCATCATGCGGCGGCCCGACGTTCGGGCGAGGTGGTGCCGACGGTCGTCGCAGCTGATGGAATCGAACCATCGCGTCCGCGGATATGAACCGCGACGGTGCCCTGCACGAGCTGCGAGTCGGAGCGAACGTAGAACGCAGGTGCTCGCGCTCGCGGGAATCGACCACCGCGGGGAGCACCGAAGGTGCGTTCCCCGCGCGTGGCTCCTGGGGCCCGGCGCGCAGCGCCGCGCGGGCGCGCAGCGAACGCGGTGCCCGAAGGGCACGGCCCCAGGAGAACCATCGCGTCCGCGGATATGAACCGCGACGGTGCCCTGCACGAGCTGCGAAAGACGGGCGAGTGTTGGTCACGGAATACTGGTGCTTTGGGCATCAGCGAATTGGAGGTAATTCGATAACCGTGGCCGTCGGCCCGTTGGCGTCCGTGGCGGGATTCGCACCCGCGTTGTGCGGCTTGAAAAACCGACTTCCTGGGCTACTGGAAGACACGGACAGAAAAGGTCGGGGCGTGAGGTGCAGGAGTCGGGGGGAAGAGACGCTGCACCTGGCCCGATGAGTATCCGTGGCGGGATTCGCACCCGCGTCTGACGGTTCGAGAAACCGCTGAACTAACTGCTGTTCTACACGGACAGATCAGAGACGAAACAAGACGCAGACAAAGGATGGAATCGAAGTGGCTCTTGCTCGCTTGCGCGAGCAGAAATCCGCCGCCCAGACTTTCGTCGGGCACGTAATGGGCTCCAGCCGAGACCGGACCCGCCGGGCGAGCACCTTGCGGTGACCGCTCGTCGAGGGAGCTTGCTACTTCGCTCGCATCGGTTACCCGATGGTCGCTACCTTAAGGCCGTTATAGTTACGGTAATCGATTCCTTCGGCCCGCTAAAAACACTCGGCGAGATCGGTTGGGTTCGAACCAACGCCCATCCGGTTAACAACCGGCCGCTCAACCAGCTGAGCTTCGATCTCAAATACCAACGAGTTTCCTCGTTGGCAGCGGTCGCGAGGGCCGCGCCTTCGCTCAGCGTGCAGTGATTGATCAGACCACTACGCGCGAGCAAAGTCGGCAATGACCGGAGGGGTGGCCGTGTCGAAGCCGACAACGTCCATCATTCCGGCGTCGTTCGGGTCAGCGATGCTGAATCCGTTCGACGTCATTCCGACCACGACCAGCTTGGCCGGAATTCCCCGTGCGTCTCGGTACGCCCGCAGAGCCTGCGCAGGGTGCACGCTACCTGCCCAGGTCTCGTTGTCGGTGTAGACACAGAACGTGTCGACATCGACGCGGTGCTTCTCTGCCCAGATCATCGGAAGTGCGCAGTCGGTGCCTCCCATCGGCAGTGCCGCGACAGCAGTCACGACATCGTCCAACCGCTGACGCGGCGAGATCGACAGCGTGGTGATGCCCGAATCACCGCCACCCCACTTCCCGCCGTAGCCTCCTGACGCCGCGGTGAACGCGACGAACGTGTGGTCACGCTCGGTCGCGGCCGTGACGAGCGCCATGGCAGCGCTCGCGACACGCGGAGTCAGGTTCGGTACGCCGGAGACTGCGCCGCTGCCCATCGAGCCGGACACGTCGAGCGCGAGCAAGATCCGCTTGCCCGACGGCTCGACGACACCGAAGCTCGCGTAAAACGCGGCATCGAGGGCGTCGACGATCGACGCCACCGGTTCCCACGTTCCCGATCCCCGCACGCCGCGCCCCGACTTGTAGGTCGTGAGCGCCGACAGCACAGCGATCGGATGGACACGCGCCTTCGCGAGACGCTGCGGATCACGCAGCGCCGTTGCGATGGTCTTCGCCGCCGCAGACTGCGAAGTCACCAGGCCAACGCGAGTCATCGTCGCGAGGTTCCGGATCATCGCCGTCATCGGCATCGACTCGAGCAGTGCGTCCCAGACTTCCGGGAACGTCAGCCACTGAGTCGGCACACACTCGCGCGGGATGCGCCGCTCACGGATGAGCTTCGCGCCGGCGAGGACATCGTCCATCTTGGACAGCTCGGTCATCGCGACGATCAGCGCGCATGCCGGATCTTCGGCAGCGCCGTCAGGGAGCTCTCCCTTGACCGCCCATGCGAACAGTCGATCGTGCGAGGGCGACGCAGCGCGCGGGTGCGCGAGGCGAAGCAGATCGCGGTTCGACCATCCATCACGAGCCTGATACTTGGCGAGCTGGAACGCGAGGTCACCGGCAGGCTTGCCGTTGAACCACGAACCGACTGCCTTGCGCATGCCGCGGCCCCAACCACCGAAGCCCTGCGCGAACTCCGCGAAGTGCATCAGGTGGGTACCGATGCGGCAGACCTTGGGGAGTGCCGCGTAGGCCGCGCGCCGCGTGGGCTCGTCACCGAGCTTTGCGGCCATCGCGAGGGAAAAAATGGCCGGATCGTTCTTGGGCGCACGTCCCGCTTCAGAGATAGCAACGATCCGGTCGATGGTACGAATGCCGTCCGCGGCGATGCACCGCTGGACGATCTTGGCGTTCTCGATGGTCAGCTCGCGCTCACCTACGTAGTAGGTGCCGCCCTCGCAACCGAGAACAAGGAAGCGGTCGAGGCGAGCCCAGTCATCGAGCTGCCACGCATGGCCTCCGGCCGAGTTGGCGACCTGGCTGGTCCCCGGAATCGGTTCCGACTGCGGCGTGGTCTTGGTCGAGAAGAACTTGGTGAACTTGAACATGACGCTTCCTTCCGGCCCACATGCGTGGACGGTCCTGGGTGAATCGATCGCCGGGTGGCGATCAGCCGTGCGGATGCACAGCTCGTCGCCGGGTGGCGACGGGAAAGGGTGAGAGCCTCCCGCCGGATTCGAACCGGCGACCTGCTACGTACCGGGTAGCTGCTACTGCCAGCTGAGCTAGAGAGGCAAACGCTTCGAGAGGGCTACGGGAATCGAACCCGTGTGTACGGGGTGGAAACCCGCCGCCTAACCATTCGGCCAAGCCCGCATGTCACAGAGAGCCTCCCGCCGGGATCGAACCGGCGACCTGCTGCTTACGAAACAGCCGCTACTTCCAGCTGAGCTAGAGAGGCAGAAAAACAGTCCGCACGCTCGAGTGCGATGGGCACGAGGCTTTCGGCCAGCGTGATTAGCTGATGTCCTCTTTCGAGGACGCTTTGCGTGTAGGCCCGTCGCGATGGAGCATGCGAACGAAAACAGAGATGCGGCGCTCTCGCCAGGATGCCGAGGATCCCGAGGCGTCAGAAAAGTCCGCACGCTCGAGTGCGATGGGCACGAGGCTTTTGGCCAGCTTACGAGGCTGATGCTCTCCGAGGAGAGCTCATTGCGTGTAGGCCCGTCGCGATGGAGCATGCGAGAAAAAAGAGATGCGGCGCTCTCGCCATGATCCCGAGGATCCCGAGGCGAACAGCCGAGCCCGTGGGCTCGGTGAAGTCGACGCATGAACAGTCTGGAGCAGATGGAGGGAATCGAACCCGTCGACTCCGGTGTGGCGCACCGGCGTGTCTCCGCAACACTTCACCTGCTTGGCGATCTCGCGACGAACGAGATCTGGTTTTTGAATCAGCGTTGGCGCCCGCAGGCACGGTCCGGTGATTCGCGCGTGAGTTGGGTGGGAATCGAACCCACGTCGTGTCGGATTAAGAATCCGGTGCAAAGCCTGCGTTTGCTACCAACCCGGCCGAGATGGAGGGGCCGGGATTTACTCCCGGCCCCGGGGCCACCAGCGTCGTCCCACCCTCTGGAATCGAACCAGAACCTCTCGGGCTTCAGCCGAGCGCGCAGACCAACTACGCAAGAGTGGGATGTGACGCTGCGCGCCCCAGCGGGCAGACGCAGCGTCTAGTCATGGGTGCCTTGCCAGGCACCCTCATCGTCATCGCTCTTCGGTTGTCAGAGATCACAGGTCGCTCGGTCCGCCGTGCGCAGCGCGCACCTCGGGCCTTGCGGCACTCGCGCTCATGGCGAGTGCACCTGTCGCGATTCGAGATCATGATTACGGATTACGTAATCCAGATCGCGAGTCGCAAAGATGGTAGTGGGTTGACGTTCGTGCCGGATCAGATCGAGACGCGGCCGAAACGTCGAAGGGCCGCCTGGTGTTCCCGGGCGGCCCTCAGCGCAAACGCGACACTTTCATGTCACGTGCGTGGAGGCCCCCCGGTGGTACCCGTATCGATACCCTGCTCGAGCACGGAGCTTGGCCGACGGAACGACGCCCAATAGAGGCGCTTTCCTTCGACGGCGGCTTCCGACGTCCTGCAGGTATGTAGATTCAGTTTCAACACGGCTTGAGGTTGATACGAATAACAGCGCCGCTTCGGTCTGTCAAAAGGTTTCTCGACGAAGAATTGTATTTGATTGTCGGGCACGACAATCACGAACAGTTTCGCGGCTGCCTCCGTCAGAGCGGATTGTTCGCCAATGAAACGAGCGTGACGGGTGCCGCCAGGCCGATCTCCACCCGCTTCCGGCGCCCCAGGAGCTCGCCCCCGGCCTCGATCGCGGCCTCCTGGTCGAGCTCCACGGCGACCCGGTCGCAGAGGAAATCCGTCACGTGATCCGAGAAGTACTCGCCGCGAAACGCCGCCGGCGCCCTGCGCAGGATCTCGAACAACCCGGCGTCGCCACAGCGCAGATTGAACCGTCCCGACTGAGCATCTGAGAATGCGAACATCTTGAGTCCGAACCCGAAGAACGGAATCGTCGCGCCGGCGACGAGCGTGCACGCGCCCGACCACAGCACGTTGCCCGCCACGATCTCGCGACCGGTCGCGCCGCCGCGCTTCATCTCGCGTGCAGGCGCGCCGAGGTTCGTGACGATCACGTTCGGTCGCGTTCCCGTTGCGAACCGAGGAACGGAGCGCAGCGCGACCGACAGTGCGTAGCGTGCCGTGCCGCCGACGAATCGCTTCGCACCCGGCACGCGATCGACGACGCTGTTGATCGCTTCGTTGTCCTCGAGCAGCTGCGCATCGACGCCCATGCCGACGAACGGTGCCCGCACGCCGAGCACCTCGAGCATCTGGACCTTGCGCCACGTGCCCTTGCCGCGCGCGAGCTGCGCGAGATCCTCGGCTGCATCATTGCTCGCGCCGACGGTGTCCGCGATCGCATTGCCGGAGCCGAGGCGGAGCACGCCGATCGCGGGCTCGGGTCGCCCCATGCCGCGACACGCCTCGCCGATCAGCGTCAGTCCCATCACGATCGTCCCGTCGCCCCCTCCGAGGATGATGAGATCGATGCCGCGGCTGATCGCCGCGCGGATCTGCGTGCGCGCCTCGTCGAGACTTCCCGTGAAGCTGACGTTGCCGGGGAGCGCCAGCTCGAGCTTCTTGCGGAGCCTGCCGCGTGCTCGCCGCGCGTTGCCGTTCACGATCGCGACGGCTCTCACATCGAGACGATACCGCGCCCGTGCGCTCACCGCGGAACGCCCGCTCCCAATCTTGAAGGCGGAGAGCGCTCTCGCGCGCGCCACCACTGCCTCGTATGATCTCGGTATGGCCGCGCCGACCACCCAGCGCCGCCCGCGCCGCTGGCCGCGGGTGCTGGCGCGCGTGTTCGAGGTCGGCGTCGTCGGGGTAGCGCTCGGTGCCCTCGCGATGTGGTGCTCGATCCCGAACACCCGAAAGCTCGCGACCGGCAACCCGGCCTCGACCGCGTTCATCGACCTGAGGCGTTCCGAGGCGGCCGCCGCCGGCAAGCCGTTCGCGCTGAAGTGGACGTGGAGGCCGATCGGCACGATCTCGCGCTACCTGCGCAACGCCGTGATCGACGCGGAGGACGCGCGCTTCATGACCCACGATGGCGTCGACTGGGATGCGATCGAGAAGGCGGTCGACAGGAACCTCGAGCGCGGGAGCCTCTCGGTCGGCGGCAGCACGATCACGCAGCAGCTCGCGAAGAACCTGTATCTGTCGCCATCGCGGAGCTTCATCCGCAAGCTGCGTGAGATGCTGATCGCGTTCTCGCTCGAGGATCACCTGAGCAAGCAGCGGATCCTCGAGCTGTACCTGAACGTCGTCGAATGGGGCGACGGTGTGTTCGGAGCGGAGGCCGCAGCGCAGCACTGGTTCGGTCACTCGGCGCAGTCGCTGTCTCCGGCGGAGGCCGTGCGCCTCGCGATCGCGCTGCCCAACCCGTTCCAGCGTGCGCCTGATCAGAGGAGCCCGATGCTGACCGCAAAGGCGGTGCGGTTGATCAAGATGCTGCGCTGGCGCGGTTTGATCGATTCGGCGCAGGAGCGCACCGCGCTCGACGCTGTCGGCGCGACGGACGTGAGGGTCCAGCCGTTCCGCGATCGGTCGGATGAGGCCAACACTCTGCCCGCGGCGCCGGTGGTGGCGGCACCCGCGCCGACTCCCGCAATCGATGCGTCGATCCCCCTTCCCGTCGAGGAACCGGGCCCCGTCACGCACCCCGAGGCCGCCGGCAGCGGGAGCACCACGCTCCCGCTGCCTTGAGCGTGGGGCTGCGCTACCCTCGCAGTGTGGGCGTGGAGTGCACGATGGTGCTGTACACCGGCAAGCCGCTCGAGCTCGCCGAGGTGACGACGGCGTTCGCGACGGTTGCCGCCGACGATCTCGCCACCGCATCCCTCGCGCTTCGACACACCGCCGTCGCCGCGGCGCGCCTCAACGCGATCGCCGCGTACGAGCTGCGCGCACCGAGCTCGCCGCTCGCGCTTCCAGAGGACTGGCTCGAGGAGGTCGCATGCGAGCTGAGTAACGCGGCGGGCCTCACGCTCTGGGTCACGAGCTGCGACGAAGCGGTGGTCGGCGGCTACGCGCTCTTCGATGACGGCGAGGAGCTCGAGCGCGGCCTCGGCGATCCCGACAGCTACGCCGCAGTGCCCAACGCCGCGGCCTCGAAGCTCGCGGGCGGCAAGCACAAGGACATCGATGTCGCTGCGCTGTTCGCGCGCGATCTCGAGGACGAGGATGTGCCGCTGTGGTTGATTGCCGAGCACGGGGTGATGCTCGAGAAGCCACGCAAGTTGCTGCGCGGCGAGCATGGCAACTGGAAGCCGATCCTCTAGCCGCGCAAGAACGGGCCGACCGCCGCCGCGAACGCATCCGGTTGATCGATGAACGGCCAGTGGCCGCTCGGCTCGATGCCGACCCAGCGAACGTGGTGCTCGGCGAGCTGCGCGCGACTCCGCTCGCAGATCCCACCGGGAACGCCGGCGACGAACAGCACGCGTGCGGTGAGCGCCGCGAGGCGCCGGGCGAGCGTCTCGGTCTCGCTCAGACGCACGAGATCGATCGCGTTACGGTGGAACACGTCGGCATCTGCGAGCGTGAGCGCCGTGTGATAGCCCCGCAGTGCGGGTTCGAGGGCGCCACGCTCACCGACCCGCGCGCGCATCGCGGCGAGGCCGGTCGCGACGAACTCCTCGCGTCTGTAGGCGGCGGCCTCCGCGGAGAACGTGCAGTCGCCGCGCGTCAGGTTGCCGTCGATGTCGACGACCGCGCCGATCGACATGCGCTCGGCAAGCAGCGTCGCGAGGACACCCCCCATGGAGTGACCGACCAGGATCGGATCGGGCGCGTGCGACGCGACCCACGGAACGAGGTGATCGGCGAGCGCATCGAGTGAGCCGAGACCGTGCGTGTCGAGCCGGGCAGAGCGACCGTAGCCTGGCAGATCAGGCAGCACGTGCGTGAAGCCCGCGAGGCCCGGATGCTTGACGATCGCTTCGAAGCTCGCGGCGTACTCGCCGAGGCCGTGGATCCAGATGACGTCGGGACCCGCGCCGACGCGACGCACGATCATCCCGTGCTCGAGGCTCCCGTGAATGGCGGTGGCGCGACTCATGTCAGCCGAAGACGCGGCGGATTCGACCGATCGCATCCTCGATGTTCGCGCGCGAGTTGAACCCGGAGAGCCGGAAGTACCCCTCGCCGCCCGGCCCGAAGCCAGAGCCCGGCGTGCCGACGACCTGGGTCTCGTTCAGCAAGCCATCGAAGAACTCCCACGACGTCGCTCCGCCGTGTGTGCGGAGCCAGATGTAGGGCGCGTGCACGCCACCGAACACGGTGAAGCCCGATGCCGTGAGCCCCTCGCGGAGGAGGCGCGCGTTCTCCATGTAAAACGCGATCTGCGCCGTGGTCTGCGCGAGGCCCTCGGGCGAGTACGCCGCCGCGGCGCCGCGCTGCACGACGTACGAGGCGCCGTTGAACTTGGTGGTATGGCGGCGCGCCCACAGCGCGTTGACGGAGACGCGCTTGCCATCGGCGCCGACGCCCGTGACGGTCTTCGGCACGACCATGAAGGCGCAGCGCACGCCGGTGAAGCCCGCGCGCTTGGAGAAGCTGCGCAGCTCGAGGGCAACGTCCTTGGCGCCTGGGATCTCGTAGATCGAGCGCGGCAGCGAGGAATCGGAGATGTAGCCCTCGTACGCGGCATCGAACAGGATGATCGCGTCGTTCGTCTTGGCCCACGCGACCCAGCCCTCGAGCTGCACGCGCGTGGCGACGGTGCCGGTCGGGTTGTTCGGCGAGCACAGGTAGACGACGTCGACCGGCTCGGCAGGCGGCGCCGGCTGGAACCCATTCGCTTCGGTGCCCACGAGATATGTGAGGCCCGGGTAGCGACCGTCGGAGCCTGCCGCGGCCGTGCGGCCCGCCATCACGTTGGAGTCGACGTAGACCGGATAGACCGGATCGGTGACTGCGATCCGCGCGGCGAGCGCGAAGATCTCCTGGATGTTGCCGCTGTCGCACTTGCTGCCGTCGCTGACGAAGATCTCGTCCGCCGCGATGTCGACGCCGCGCGACTTGTAGTCGTGCTCGCGGATCGCCTCGACAAGGAAGTCGTAGCCCTGCTCGGGACCGTAGCCGCGGAACGTCTCGCGCACGCCCATCTCGTCAACCGCCGTGTGCATCGCCGCGATGATCGCGGGCGCGAGCGGCTCGGTGACGTCACCGATGCCGAGGCGGATCACCTTGGCCTCGGGATGCGCGGCCTGGTACGCGCGAACGCGCCGACCGATCTCGGGAAACAGGTAGCTCGCGGGGAGCTTTGCGTAGTGCTCGTTGAGACGCGCCATGGGCGCGCGAAGGTAGCGCAAGAGGTTGCCTGGTGCGAGGCGCGGGCCACGAAGCAACCCTGCGAGGCGCCGCATGGACCAACAAGCATGCGTGTGGCGCTCTTGCTGGTGATGGTGACGCTCGGCGCATGCGCCAAGGACGTCCATGTTCGCTATCCGTCGGCGCCGGACGATCCAACGGGGACGGTCGTACTGCTGCTCTCGAGTCCGGCGAAAGGCGTCTCCGTTGCGATCAACGGGTTGCTGGTCGTCGAGGACGCGCACACGAGCAAGGTCGTGATCTCCGGCGCACCGGTAGGTACCGAGGAGATCGTGATGACGGCGAACGGCGCCGACAAGGCGATGCGGGTCTGGGTCGGCACCGAGCACCCGACGACCGTGCCACTCGGGGTCCCGGAGGCCGGGACCGGGTTCCTCAAGTCCCTGTTCGGGACCCTGGTCACGATCGTTCTGTACTCACTGCTGCGCTAGCTTGGGATCGCGCTTGTAGATCGGGCGCCGCTCGGTGCCATCACCGGTGACCACGAGCGCGAGCTCGGTGCCCGTGAACGACTCGATCTTGATCGTGAGCGTCGCGGTGGGTACCTGCTCACACGTGTTCTTGGTGAACGCGAGACTGTAGCTCCGCGGATCGGCGCCTTGCGCGAGCACGCCCTTCTTCTCGCACCTGCCCATCTTGCCGCGATCGATCGTCAGCAGATAGCGACCCTGCGGATCGATCACGAGCGTGTAGCCCCAGTCGAGCTCACCGTCGGTGACCCAGGTCCCTGCGAACGACGCAGGTCCCGTCACGTCGACCTGAGGAGTGGGCGCCTTCGGTGGTGGCGGGCTTCCGCACGCCGCGATCACGAGAACAGCGAGGAGCCAGCGCATGGGCGTGACCGTATACCAATCTGCACGGACCGGGCCCAAATGGAGGGACCGGGATTTACTCTCGATCCCGAGGTAGACTCGCGCCGCCATGGCCGTCGAGAGAAACGATTTCATCCGCGACATCATCGACGAGGACCTGCGAACTGGCCGTCACACGACGGTCGCGACGCGGTTCCCGCCGGAACCGAATGGCTATCTGCACATCGGTCACGCGAAGGCGATCTGCGTCGACTTCGGTGTCGCGCGCGACTACCAGGGCACGTGCAACCTCCGCTACGACGACACGAACCCGGTCAAGGAGGACGTCGAGTACGTCCATTCGATCGAGGCCGACGTGCGCTGGCTCGGCTTTGCGCCGACGGCGGTGCTGTTCTCCGCGGACTACTTCCCGAAGATGTACGAGCTCGCCGAGCGCCTCGTCACCGAGGGCAAGGCGTACGTCTGCGACCTCACGGACGATCAGATCAAGGAGTACCGCGGCACGCTCAGCGAGCCCGGCAAGGCGAGCCCGTTCCGCGAGCGATCGGTCGAGGAGAACCTCGACCTCTTGCGCCGCATGCAGGCCGGCGAGTTCCCCGACGGTGCGCGCGTCCTGCGCGCGAAGCTCGACATGGCGTCGGCGAACATGAAGATGCGCGATCCGCTGCTCTACCGGATCCGCCACGCACACCATCACCGCAGCGGGGATCGCTGGAAGATCTACCCGATGTACGACTACGCGCATCCGCTCGAGGACGGCATCGAGGGCATCACGCACTCGATCTGCACGCTCGAGTTCGAGAACAACCGCGAGCTGTACGACTGGGTCCTCGACAACACGGGACCGTGGACACCGCGCCCACGCCAGTACGAGATGGCGCGCCTCGTCCTCGACTACACCGTGATGAGCAAGCGCAAGCTGCTCACGCTCGTCCAGCAGAAGCACGTCACGGGCTGGGACGATCCGCGGATGCCGACGATCGTCGGGATGCGCCGTCGCGGCTACAGCCCTGAGGCGATCCGCGCGTTCTGCGACATGATCGGCGTCGCGAAGGCGAACTCGTCCGTCGACATCGGCAAGCTCGAGTACTGCATCCGCGACGACCTCAATCACAATGCGCCACGCGTGATGGGCGTGCTGCGTCCGATCGAGGTCGAGCTCCTCGGCTGGCCCGGTGACATCGAGGACAACATCGCCGAGTCGATCGAGGCGCCGTTGTTCCCGCCAGACGTCGGTAAGCCAGGCTCGCGCACGCTGCTGATCTCCGGAAAGGTGTTGATCGATCGTGATGACTGGCGCGACGAGCCGCCAAAAGACTATCAGCGCCTCGGACCCGGTCGCACAGTGCGGCTGCGCTACGGCTACTGCATCACCGCGACCGAGGTCGTCGAGCGCGACGCGACCGGTCACCCGACCAAGCTGCGCGCGACCGTGCATCGCGAGACGCTCGGCGGCAAGAACCCGTCAGACGGCAAGAAGGTGTCGGGCGTGATCCACTGGGTCGACGCCCACACGTCGATCCCCGTCGAGGTCCGGCTCTACGATCGGCTGTTCAAGGTGCCGAAGCCCGAAGAGGGCGGCGGTGACTTCCTCGAGCACCTCGATCGCGACTCGCTCGAGGTGGTGACGACCGCGCGCGTGGAGCAGAGCCTCGCCTCGGCGGCCGTCGGGTCACGCTTCCAGCTCGAGCGCGTCGGCTACTTCGTCGTCGATCCGGACTCCAAGCCCGATGCACTCGTGATGAACCGCATCGTCACGCTGCGAGATGCGCGCGTCGAGAAGGCCCCAGCCAAGAGTGTCGAGGCCGAGGCCACGGAGAAGCGGATCAACGCGAAGGCGCAGACGCGGCCGAAGGGCAAGTCGCCCGCCGAGTACCGCATCGAAGCGCGCGCCCGTGATCCCGAGCTCGCGGCCGCGCACGCGCGGATCGGTGCGCTCGACGGCATCACCGCCGATCAGGCGGATCTTCTCGCGGGCGATCGCGACACCGCGAACCTCACCGAGACGGTGATGAAGGGCGTCCCGCCCGAGCTCGCGGCGAAGTGGATCATCAACGAGCTCCCCCGGGCACTCGAGGATCGCGAGATCCGCAGCGTCGATGCCGAGCAGCTCGGCCTGCTCCTGGCCGCGGTCGCCGACGGCAGCCTCGCCGCGAGCGCCGCCAAGGGCGTCCTCGGCGAGCTGGTGCGGACCCGCCTGCCGTTCGCAAAGCTGCGGACGGCCGCCGCCCCGGCCGCCGATCTGGGCCCCGCGATCGACGCCGTGATCGCCGCAAACCCCGAGAAAGCCGCTCAGTACAAGGCGGGCAAGACCGGCCTCCTCGGCTTCTTGGTCGGCCAGGTCATGAAGGCGGCCCCCGGCGCGGACGCCTCGGCAGTCAACGCCGCGCTCAAGGGCCGTCTCGGATAAAGCGCTCCGACCCCGTTTCGGAAAATGGGGTCGGAGTGCCTTTCGGCAAGACGGCCGCCTCGAGCTGCTGGGGTTGGTCGACCGGGGTGTAGGCCTCCCACGACGGGGAGCCCCCTCCCAGTTGTCGCGGCCATACATCACCGTCACACTGATGGCATGCGGTCGGTCCTGATCTCCTTGGTGCTGCTCACCGCCGCGTGCGGCGCGCAGCTCGAGGACAACGGAGTCGCCCCCGATGCGAGTGGTGGCGGTGGCGGCGGTGGCGGTGGCGGTGGAGTCGACGCCGCGATCGATGCACCCGTGACCGCCGCCTGCTCGCAGCGTGTCGTGTTCCTGAACTTCGACGGCGTGACGCTGACGAGGGGCACGAGCGACGCCACGCAGAATCGCGCGAGCTGGCTGCAAGCTGCATCGAGTACCGCGCCCGCGTATCGCGCGGCGAGTGCAACGCGCGCGGCGGATATCCTGGCGATCACGACGGGCGTGCGCGCCCAGCTCGCGTCGATCGGCGTGATGGTCACCGCGACGCGCCCGACGACGGGGCAGTACGTAATGATCGCGTTCGGTGGCACCATGCAGCAGGTCGCGTCGTTCTACGGCAGTGCGGTCAACGAGCTCGATTGCACGGACACGCAGAAGAACGACGTCGCGTGGATCTCGGACGGCGTGACACCGAACCAGCGCGTGATCAACTTCGCCGTCGGTGCGGTCGGCTTTGGCCTCGGCCTGACCGGGACCACGGTGCCGACCGACTGCATGTGCGGCTGGGCCAACCAGTGCGCCTCGGTCAACACCGCCGCCTGCACGCTGACCGAGAACATCCCGCGCGATCCCGCCGCCACGCAGGTGTGCGCCGGACTCACGACGCAGAGCGAGACCACCGCGTTCTCGACGGCGTTCTGCCAGTAAGCCGCTATCGCACCTGTAGGCCCGATCCTCGGGGTGGATCGGTTTGACAGGTGGGGAGGCGACGCCGCACGATCACGTTGGTGATCGGGGAGACTGTTGGTAGCTACAAGATCGTCAGCAAGCTGAGCGTTGGCGGGATGGGCACGGTCTACAAGGCCGAGCACACGCTGATCGGCAAGCTCGCGGCGGTCAAGGTCCTGCACCCCGAGCTGTCGCGCGTCCAGGATCTCGTGAACCGCTTCTTCAACGAAGCGAAGGCCACGACCTCGATCAAGCACCCTGGCATCGTCGAGATCTTCGACTTCGGCTACATGGAATCCGGTCACGCATACCTGATCATGGAGTTCCTCGACGGCATGTCGCTCGCGCGCCGCTGCAAGACCGGCGGTAAGATGGGCGAAGGCGACGCCGCGATGCTGCTGCGCGGCGTGTGCAGCGCACTGTCGGCCGCGCACGCGAAGGGCATCGTTCACCGCGACCTCAAGCCCGACAACATCTTCCTCGTCCCAGATCCCGACACCGCGATCGGCGAACGGACCAAGGTCCTCGACTTCGGGATCGCGAAGCTGACCG
This sequence comes from Myxococcales bacterium, assembly GCA_031421915.1. Taxonomy (GTDB): domain Bacteria; phylum Myxococcota_A; class Polyangia; order Haliangiales; family Haliangiaceae; genus JABFXX01. The sequence continues at coordinate 16,132 of JANOPP010000116.1, forward strand.
ATGTCGGCCCGGCTGGCAGCGCGACGAAGACCGGCGCCGTGATGGGGACGCCCACGTACATGTCGCCGGAGCAGTGCCGCGGTACCGGCGTCGTCGATCAGCGCGCGGATCTCTACTCGATGGGCTGCATCTTCCACGAGCTGCTCACCGGTCGCCCGCCGTTCGTGAACCTCGGCGCCGGCGAGCTGATCGGCGCACATCTCTACGTCGAGCCTCCGCGTCCGTCGGAGGTGCTGCCGACGATCTCGCGCGAGTCCGAGAAGTTGATCATGGCGTTGCTGTCGAAGGATCCGAACCACCGGCCGCAGACCGCGAAGGAGCTCGGCCAGTGGTTCCAGCGGATCGCGGAGCTGCAGGGCTGGATCACGCACAACGCACCGAGTGGGATCACGGACCGCGTCTCGCTGCCGCTGCTCACGCCGCCGCTAGCGCCCGCGACGATCCACGATCGTCCAGGCAGCCGCATCGAGGCTGTTGACGATAGCCCACGCACGCTGCCATCGAAGCCGCCTGGCGCGACCACCCCGAGCGGCATGACGCCGCCGGCGCTGTTCGTGCCGACGAAGGGCGCGGGGTCCAGCGATTCGCTCGGCGAGATCCAGTTCTCCCCGACCGACCACGATGCGTCGGTCGACGTCGACGCACCAACCGAGAAGCCGACGACACTCTCGGGGGCCGCGAGCCAGCAGATCCGGGTACCGCGTCGCTCGCGCAGAGGCCTCGGCCTCGCGATGGCAGCAGCGGCGTTCCTCGCGGGCGGAAGCGTTGCGTTCATCAAGCTCTACAATACGGACACGCCCGAGACCGCAGCCGCCGCGAGGCCGAGCGCTCCGCCACCGAAGTTCGACACCAGGCCCCCTGTCGTCGACACCAAACCCACGCTCGTCGTCGACACCAAACCCGTCGTCGTCGAGACCAAGCCCGTCATCGGGGAGGCCAAGCCGGTGACGAAGCCCGTCGTCGCGGCCAAGCCCACCACCGCGCCCAGACCCCGCACCGCGCTCAACCCGATGCCCAAGCAGGATCCGAAGCACATCGCCAAGCCTGTCGACACGAAGGCCACGACCACCCCCATTGACGTGACGAAGCCCGGGACCAAGCCCACCGACGCCAAGCCACCCAAGCGACTCTTCGAAACCGACATCTGATGACCGCCCGCTCACGCACGTTCGTGGCAGCAACGCTCTTGGTCGCGGGTCTCGCCACGCGCACCGCGCGCGCGGATACACCTCCGCAGGAGGGGCGCGTCGACGCGAAGGCCTTGATGCAGTCGGGCGTCCGCCTGTTCGAGGCCAAGGACTACCTGGGCGCGCTCGCGGTGTTCAAGGACGCCTACTCGCGGTTCCCGAGCGCGAAGATTCTCCTCAATATCGCGACGACGCTGACGCTCCTCGATCGCAAGGCCGACGCCGCAAATGCGTATCAGCGCTACATCGATACGCCCGACTCGGATCCGCTGAAGAGGCCCGACGTCGTGCTCGTGCTCGCGGATCTCGATCGCGTGCTCGGTCGACTCGAGATCACCGTCACGCCGGAGGATGCCGAGGTCCAGGTCAACGACGGCGAGTGGGTGCCCGCCGCGAACGTGAAGCTGTTCCGGATCCCGCAGGGCGCGTTCACCGTGCGTGCCCGCAAAGACAAGTTCCAGTCCGAGGCAAAGTCCGCGAACATCGTCATCGGCGAGAAGGCGGCGATCGTGATCGCGATGACTGCGCTTCCCGAGGAGGTGCGCGGCCGCGTCGGCCCGATCGGCGACGGCAACGGCGCGATCGGCGTGACGGCGCCCGTGGTTCAAGAGGGACCGCGGACGCGGTTCGCGGGGATCGCGATGGCGCACCTCGACATCCCGCGCGGTGGCGGCGCGGCGCGCGTCGGCCTCGCGTTCGACGTCACCAATCAGCTCACCGTCCAGGCGGCCGCGCTGATCGGTCCGAACACCGGCGCGTTCGCGGGCGTGTCATTCACGTTCCTCCCCGGCAACCTGCGGCCGTTCATCGCCGCGGGCATGCCGATGTTCTTCTCCGATGGACCCCGCTACGGTGTGCGCGCCGGCGGTGGTCTCGAGATCGTGATCACGCGCCATGTCTCGATCGTCGCGGAGCTCGGCATCGAGGTGCTGCTCAACCCGGAGGACGACATTCTCAAGGCGGTGCTGATCCCGGCCGTCGGCGCGACGGGTCGGCTCTGATCTAGCCTTGCGTCGACGCGCGCTCGGGCCGCGTGTCGAGCGCACAGTGGTGGTGCAGCACCATCGGGTCGTACGATAGCAACAGGTCTTTGGCCTCGGGCTCGACGACAGCCTTGTCGACATCCGGCGCGAACGCAGCGATCGCGTCGAACGAGTCCCACATCGTCAGCACCGTGATCTCGACGACGTTGTCGTCGGCCCGCGTGAGGACGAGCGAGCCCTTGTGGCCCGAGAACTTTGCGAGCGCGGGGCGCAAGGCGCGATGGAAGAACGCCACGTACGAGCGGGCGTTCTCGGCGGTCGCGCGTGCGCGCCAGGTCCGGACGATCATGTGGGCAACACCGGGAGCCGTACCTTACCGCCGCTCGCGACCGGTTGCGCGGCGGCGTGCTGCGTACGCGGCGAGGTCAGCGTGGTCGGCCGAACGTCGGGCGCGCGCTCGGCCCAGGCCCGCGCCACGTCGCGATCGAGCAGGTGAGTCGGACGGACGTTCCGCAGCGCGTTCGCCATCACCGCACGGACATTCGGGTTGGTAGCCTCGAGCTGACCGAGCAGCGCGGTCATCGCGTCGCGCTTGAGCCCGTCCTGCGAGCCGCACAGATCGCACGGGATGATCGGGAACGCGAGGTGCTTCGCGAACGTGGCGATCTCGTCCTCGGCGCACTCGATCAAGGGGCGGATCACCTGGAACCGGCCATCATCGGTCCGGTACATCGCCGGCATCGCCTGGAGCTTGCCGCTGTAGAACAGGTTGAGCAGGAACGTCTCGAGCGAGTCATCGCGGTGATGACCGAGCGCGATCTTCGTGCATCCGAGGCGATCGGCAGCCGTGTAGAGGATGCCGCGGCGCAGGCGCGAGCACAGCGAGCAGTAGGTCGCCGACTCGGGCAGGACTGACGTCACCACCGAATACGTGTCCTCGCGGAGGATCTCGAACCGCTGACCGCTGGCCTCGAGGTGAGCACGCAAGCCGGAGCCGTCGTAGTTGGGCTGGGCCTGATCGAGGTGCACCGCGATCAGCTCGACCTCGAACGGCAGCCGGGGCACGAGCTTCTGCAGCAGGTGGAACAGCGTGTAGCTGTCCTTGCCGCCCGACATCGCGACCATGACCCGATCACCCGGCACGAGCAGCTGGTAGCGCTCGCAGGTGTCCTTCACGTCGCGATAGAGTCGGTGCTCGAGCCGACGGACTTCATCGCTCATGACCGGATTCCTAGCCGATTCCCACCGCCCCGTCACCCCTGAATGACCGGGACCCTCATTGCCCTCGCCGCGATCGCCCTGCTCGCGTTCACCACCGAGGGGGCGATCGGGTTCGGCGGGACCGTGATCGCTGCGAGCATCGGCGCCCAGCTCGTCCCGATCGACGCCCTGCTGCCCGCGTTCGTCCCGCTCAACCTGGCCCTCTCGGCCTACCTCTTGAGCCGCGGGTTCGGCGCCATCCAGTGGCGAATGCTCCTCGTCGACATTGCCCTGCCCGTGGGCATCGGCGCCGCGGGCGGCCTCGCGCTGTTCCACCTGCCGGCGAAGACCGAGCTTGCCCTCGGATTCGGCGTGTTCGTCGCCGGCCTCGCTGTCCTCCAGCTCGCGCGCCCCGCCGACCGCCCGCTCGCCCGTCCGTGGCAGCTCGGCCTGCTCGTCCTCGGCGGCATCGCGCATGGCCTGTTCGGCACCGGCGGTCCGATGATCGTCTACGTCGTCCGCAGGAAGCTCCCCGACAAGCGCGCGTTTCGCTCGACGCTCGCGGTGCTGTGGCTGACGCTCAACACCGCGCTTCTGGTGAACTTCCTCGCGCTCGGGCTCTACGAGCCCGGGACGCTCGACATCGGGATCGCGCTCGCGATCGTGATCGTCCCCGGTCTGTTCCTCGGCGAGCGCATCCACCACGCTCTCGACGCGGCGCGGTTCGAGCGCGTCGTCTGGATCCTGCTGCTCGGTGCGGGCACGGCGCTCGCCGTGCGCAACGCGTTCATGCTGTGACGAGCGGTGACCACTTCTCGGGCGTGAGCAACCACAGCCAGTCGCGCGCGCGGGTCGCAGCGACGTACAGCGAACGCGCGAGCTCCGGGCCGACCGGATAGAACCCCGGGGTCAGGTCGGGGATCACCACGACGTCGAACTCGAGACCCGAGACGGCGGCCGCCGTGGTGACGATCAGGCTCGGCTCGAACCGGAAGTCGCCATCGAGAACGAGGAGTGGATCGAGGCCGCGTGACAGCTCGGCGTGGAGGCGCCGCGCGTGCTCCGGCGTGCGGGCGATCACCGCGATCTGGCGCCATGGCTCCCGCGTGATCAGCGCATCGAGGTGCCACGACAGCGCCGCGGCCTGCGCGAGTGCGGTGCCATACGAGCTCGCCCACACCGCCGGATCCGCAGGCGGCTCGTCGGGGATCCGTGCCGTGCGCTCGGTGATCGCGCGACCGAGATCGCTGATCGCCGGCACCGAGCGGTACGTGATCGCGAGCGTGGTCTCGACCCAGCGCTGGCGGCGCAGCTCGGCGCGCGCGGACTCCCAGCCGGTGAACCACGCGGACTCGTCGGTCGCCTGGCGATGATCACCCGCGAGCGAGATCGTGCCGTTCGGCGCGAGCGCGTCTCCGATCGCGGCGAGCTCCATCGGCGCGCGCAGCTGGGCCTCGTCGATCACGATGTGGTCGTACTCGTCGAGTCGCTCTTTCGCTGGAGGGAGCGCGCCGCGGCGCACGAGCTCGAACAGCACCGGGATATCCTCGGCGTCGAAGGTGTGCGCGTCCTGCATCGGCGTGCCGTCATCGAGACGGCGACCGTCGAGTGCGACCAGCCGATCGGCATCGACGTGCCTGTGGTCCTTCTCCGTCGTCGTCAAGAACTGGGCGCGGGTGTGCTTCTGCACGGCCTCGATCGCGCGCAGCGGTAGCGCCCCGTTGCTGGCCGCGATGATCGACGCGAGCCGATCCTGATCGCCCCACAGGTAGAGCAGCCGAGCGCGCGAGCGCGGGAGCTTGTCGTCGTTGTCGGGCGGCGGCTTCCAGCCGACGAACGCGTCGAGCGCGACGCGCACGGCGGGGTGGCGCTTGAGGCCGATCACCTGCGCACGCGCGGTCTCGCTCAGCCGTTTCGGCAAGCCCGGGAACGTCGCGTGCGCGCGCTCGATCAGCCAGTCCTCGATCACGGCGATCTCGAGCCTGGTGATGCCGAGCCGATCCGCGAGCAGGCGGACGAGGCGGCGTAGCCCCTCGGTCGGGACGAGGACGAGTGCGCGGAACCGGCGACCGCGCTCGGCCGCACGCTTCGCCAGCGACGCGACACGATACAGCGCGACCAAAGTCTTGCCGACGCCGGCCTCACCATCGAGGACCAGCGAGGTATCCGCCGGGAGGTCGACAGCGCGCTGCTGCTCGGGGTCGAGCACGATCACCGCATCGCGGTCGCGCGCGGTCGCGGGCGCCGGGGACGGACGCGGCCGCGGCTGCTCGCCCTCGCGGGTGACCATGCGGTCATCGCCGATCAGGGCCTCGCCCCGCCCTCCGATCAGCCAGCGTTCGACAACCACACCATCGGTGGTGCGCTCCCCGGTCTCGATCTCGTAGCTCTCACCAGGTCCGTGCCGGAAGAACGCTCCGGCCAGCGGTGCCGTACGCCAGTCGAGCATCGGAACCTTGCCCTCGAGCTGCGTGCTCGGACCGAGCGCGTAGGTTCGCTGGCCACGCTCCGTGCGGATGGTGAGCACACCCTGGGCAGCCGGCGCAGCGGCCAGCAGCTGCTCGAGCTCGTCGAACGTCACGCCGCGATGATGATCGACGCGAGCAGGATGACAAGAGGTCAGGCGTGGGTTTCTCGGACGGTCGGTGCAGCCCGCGACGCGACGGGCTCCACCTCGTCGAGGCCGCGGCGCATCCGGTCGCGAGGGTGCCAGTCATCGACCGCATCGCGCGGGTGCATCGGTCCGTCGAACCGGAGCTGAAACGCGGCGTCGAAGTCCGTCGTTCCGTGCGTGCGCACGAACAGCGTCTTGCGGTTGTACGGCAGGAAGAACATGAGGAACGGGAAGAAGTTCTTCACGACGGCGATGTCGGCCTTCCACAGCGACAGCCCGACGTCGGAGTAGAACGAGGGCCGCATCACCATGGACGGTCCCTCGGTGATCACGATCCGCATGTGATCGACGGCGAACACGATCGTGCGACCGAACCCATGCTGCGCGTGCTTGCTGACGATCGTGCCGCTGACGGGCAGCGGCGTCGAGCGGGCAGGATCGAGCGTCCCGCCGATCGAGAGGGCGACGTGCTCGCCCTCGGCCTTCGGCCACAGCGTCTCGATCGCGTGCGGATCGCGGACCGCCGCGTAGGTCAAAAGGCCCGTCGCCTCCGCGAGCAACGCGCGTAGCAGGTGCGTCGAGTCTCCCGGTGCGCCGGCGGTCACGACATCGGACGCATCCGCCATCGTCACGCAGCCGAGCTTGCGGCGAACGCGCGCGGACCGCGCGTCGGCGATCGCCTCGCTCGCCGACGGGAAGGTCGGTGGCTGCTCGTGGCGGCGCTCCCAGCACATCTCCGCCAGCTCCTCGGCGAGCCGCTCGGCGCCAGCGACGTCATTGTTCGTCACCGCGACCGTCGACCAGCCGAGCGCCGGATCGTCATTCCAGGGGTGGCACATCAGGGACGAGGCAGCGAGCGCCTCTCCGGACTTCTCCGCACGGCGCATGCGACGGAACACGGCGCGCATCGGGGCGAGGAAGTCGATCGTCTTGCCGCCACCGAGGATCATCGGTAGCGTCCGCCACGCCATCGTCGGTTTGATCTCGCCGAGCACGGTGCCCATGACGATCGCGCCGGCCTTGCGGCCGATCTTTGCGTGGTCGCGGTGCGGATTGGTCTGGTACGCGACGATCGCGTCGGCCGCAGTCACCCGCGCACGCGTGATGTTGCCGTGCAGATCGTGCGAGACGACCAGCGGAGCGCCACCGAGCACGGACCGCGCCGCGCGCAGCAGACGACTCTCGGGGTCCGGCACGCCGAGCACGCCCATCGCACCGTGGAGACAGAAGTACATGCCGTCGACGGGACCCGCGGCGCGCAGCCCCTCGACGATCCGCGCCTCGAGCAGCTCGAAGCACTCCTTGGTCAGCGGGCCGCCCGACGACGCCCATGCCGACAGCAGCGGCACGGGTTCGATCTCGGACTTGCGCTCGAGCGCGGCGGCCATGAACCCACCGAGCTCTGCCTTCTTGAAGAAGCCCGGAACCTCGGGCCCCTTCGTGACGGCGGCCATCAATGCCGCCCCTTCGAGGTAGTGGCTGCTCTCGAAGTCGGCGAGCACGGTCGGAACGGGGGACAGCGAGTTGCTCTCCTGCGCGATGCGCGCGAATGCGATTCTCTTCATGACCGAGCTCCCCGCGAGTACATCTCCGCCATCACCTTGCGAACCCTCGCCGCCACGAACCCCCGGAGCGGCATCTTGGCTGCCATCCCGTACATCGGCGCGCTGCCGCTCTTCGCGAGCGTCGGATCCTGACGGACCTCGCGCACGGCGAGCGCAAGATCGCGGAGGTAGTCATCGACGACCGGACCGTGGTTCGCGGTCACGGTGAGGTGGATCGACGCCGGCTTGTGCTGGCGATCGATCGTCCAGCCGCGAGCTTCCATGCGATCCGCGATCGCGTAGATCTCTTCACCGCCGGTCCCTCGGACCTTGCGCAACAGCGACGGGATCAGCGACGTGTCCGTCGCTGCCTCGACCGACTCGGCGGTCCCGAACGTGACGATCGTCGCGTCGCCCTTGCCGATCAGCGCGAGCCCGGGAATCGCCTCGATCCCGAGGCGCAGGCGATCCGAGGCGTCGAGCGCCTGCTTCGCGAGCTCGATGTAGCCATGCTCGCCGAACGACGTCAGGGCGGCCCACGCCGCGGCGATCGGACCGCCCGGGCGCGTGCCGAGCAGCGTCGGCGAGGCGTAGATGCCACCGGGGAAGTCCGTCGCGACGAAGATCTGGTGGCGCATCTGCTCGATCGAGCGCCACACGAGGACCGACGCGCCCTTCGCCGCGTAGCCGAACTTGTGGAGGTCGGCGCTGATCGAGGTCACGCCCGGGACGCGGAAGTCCCACTTCGGGACGCTGCGACCGAGCCGCTCGATCCACGGCAACACGAAGCCACCGACGCACGCGTCGACGTGGAGCGGCAGCTTCTTCCGCTGCGCGAGCTCGCCGAGCTCCGCGATCGGATCGACAACACCGTGCGGGTACTGCGGCGCCGAGGCCACGAGCCCGATCGTGTTGCGACCGATCTTCGCCGCCATCGCGCGCACGTTGGCGCGGTAGTCGGGTCCGACCGGCGTCTTGACGAGCTTGACGCCGAAGTAGTGCGCGGCCTTGTCGAACGCCGGATGGATCGTCTGCGGCACGACCAGCTCGGGGTTGCGGATCCACGGCCGCTGACGGCGCGCGCGATCGCGATACGCCGCGACCGCGACGAGGATCGATTCGGTTCCACCGGACGTCACGGCTCCCACGGCATCGGGGCAGTTGAAGAGAGCGCCCGCCATCTCGATGATCTCGGTCTCCATCTTCTTCAGGCTGCCGAACGCCATCGGGTTCAAGAGGTTTGCGCTCGAGTACATCGCGTGGGCGCGGTGCATGAGCTTCTCGTGCTCTTCACCGGCGGTGCCGGGCACGTGATAGACGAGCGAGAACACGCGACCCTCGCGCCACTTCGTGTCACCCTCCTTGCGCTGCTCGAGCTCGGCGAGAATGTCCGCGGCGGCGCGGCCTTGCTTGGGAATGGTGGTCATAGTCTCGCCTCGACGGACAACGTGAAGATGTTGTTGGAGCCCTGACCACGGATGTTCGACGGCGGAGACGTCGTCGACTCCGTGATGATCGGGATCCGGTACCAGTAGTGGACGTAGCTCGCACCGAGCCGGAACCGGCCGAGCTGGTAGCGCAGCCCCATGTGAGCAGCGGGGTGCGAGAAGCTCGGCTGATCGAGGGTCACCGTCTTGGGCGGCGCCGGCGACTTGTCGTACTGGAGGCCCGCCATCAGCTCGAGCTTCGGAGCGAACGCCAGATCGTGAACGCGCACGCCGCCGGAGATCTCCCACGAGTCCTCGTAGTTCTTGATCGTCTCGAGCTTGTCGACGATCGCGATGCCGGTGACCTCGGTGAGCTGCTTCTTGTACTGGCGATACAGCCAGTAGCGGAACTCGCCACCGACCTCGATGTTGGGGTGAACGTCGACGTTCGTGCCGGCCATGAACGCCCACGGCAGGAGCTGCTTGGTGACCTGGGTGCCGATCAACATGTCGCCCGGAACGGTCGCGTCGTCGCTGAACGTGATCTGGACGGGGCCCGAGATCTCGGCATCGACGCGGCCGGTGATCGTCGCGCCCCACGTGACCTTGGGGTGCGGCTTCCCGAACGCGGCGACGAGCCACGTCGGAGCCCATCCTTTGCCATCGAGAATCAACTCGGGCTTGGTGCCTGCGTAGTTCGAGAGGTCCGTGCCGTTGATGATCGGGAACACGTAGCGCTTGCCGTGGATGCGCAGGTGGATCACGCCGGCGGTCGCGCCGACCGTGATCTGCTCGTTGATCTTGTAGGCCGCGGACACCACGGCCGACGGCGCGACGACGTAGCCGTCGATGAGGTGGTAGTGCGTGACCGCGTTCTCGTCGAACGCCGCGCCCTGCGCGTTGCCGACGTACACCGCCGCGCCCATCACGAGCTTGCCCGGCAGGATCTCGCCGGTCACCGCGAGCATAGGGATCACGCCCATCGCGCGGCTCGGCTTGACCGGATCGTAGTAGCCGCTGGAGTTCGCCTCGGTGCCAAGGAACTCATCACTCCGATCCCACGGCGCGAGCTCGAACGAGGTGTCGATGAGCGCGAGACCCACCGACGCGTAGATGGTCCAGCCGGGCTGCAGGATCAGGCCCGCGGGGTTGTGATAGATCGCCGATCCGTCGTCCGGACGACCGATGATCGACCCCATCGCCGTGCGGCGAACCCCTATCTCGGGGATGCCGAAGCCGCCCGCGGTTGCGGTCCCGGTGCCAGCAAGCGCGGCCAGGACAAGTGCGATGCGGAACGACATGCAGCCAATCTCCACGATGGAGACCGAGCGTTCCAGCACGAACGGCGCGTGGCAGAAAGTATGGCCAGACCTTCGGATCCCGACGATAAAAGCTGACACTCCTTGCATGTCAGACGACCTCCGCTGGCGCCTCGGCGCGCGCCTCCCGGGCCACGACTACAAGGTCTTTCAGACGGCGTTTGTCGATGGGATCCACCCCCTCACCGGTGACACCAAGCGGTTCTCGCTGATCGATGCGGTGTCGTGGGTCAACGTGATCGCGCTAACCACCGACGACCAGGTCGTGATGATCAAGCAGTTCCGGCCCGGCCTCGACCGCGTGGTGCTCGAGATTCCCGGCGGCATGGTCGACGCCGGCGAGGCTGCCGAGGACGCTGCCAGGCGCGAGCTGCACGAGGAGACTGGCTACACCGCGCCGACCTGGAAACTCCTGGGCGTCACGTCGCCAAATCCGGCGATCCAGACCAACTTGCTCTACAGCTATCTCGCGCTCGACGCGTCTCCAGAGCACCGGCCCGCCCCCGAGGGTAGCGAGGTGATCTCCGTCGAGACGCAGTCGCTCGCGGAGGTCCGGCAGGCGCTGCGCACCGGCCTGATCGAGCACGCCCTGGTCGTCGCGGCCTTCGGCCTGCTCGCGTTCGAGCTCGGCGAGCTGCGCCGGGTCACTGGATGACGAAGCAGTCGATCGTCGTGACCATGCGGAACGTTGACTGGACCGTGTGGCGCTCGGCGTGGAACACGTCGAGCTTGTAGACCGAGCCGATGACGATCCCGAGGGCGGCGGCGCTGGCGTCGAAGTTGACCGTCAGGCTCTCCGGTCCGTGCACGCCACCGAGATCGAGCGCGAGCTTGTTGTTGATGAACACGAACACGTCGTCATCGCCCGTGAACTGGAAGATCTCGCCGCCGCGATACTTGAACGTGCCGTGGATCTCGCTCGTGAAGTGAAAGTTGTGCGGGTTGCCTTCGTCGCCGAACCCCAGGCCGTCGAGTGGAAAGAAGTCCTGATCGTCGAACGTGAACGTCCCGGTCGGTGCCTCGGTGAGCGGGAGCGGCTGGACGATGGTCTGGTTAACGCCCGCGACATCGCGATACCACTGGTCGAACGACGCGGCGCCCGACACGGTGGCCGTCGCACCCGTGGGTGCGTAGACCGGCTTGCCGTCCAGCCCCAGATCCGCACGGACGAGCCCGCGATCGACGCCGGTGATGCCCTCGAAGTCGGGATGCGCGATCTGGAAGTCACGCAGGGTGACGTTGAGCGTCCCGCACGCTTGCGAATCGATGGTCGGGCCGGAATCGACCTCCGCATCATCGCCGCCGCCGCCGTCGCCAGGCGCGTCAGTGCTCGTCGTTACCTTGGGGCTGCAGGCGGCCACCAGCAGGCAAAGACTCGTCAAACGTCGATAACCCACGGGAGACACTGTAGCGCGCTACCCCGGTTTCTGGTGAAACTCCGCGCATGCCCCCCAAGACCGCCTGTCCCGTCACCGCCGCGCAGTTCGCCGAGAAGGCCGAACCGCTGAAGATCACGATCAACGGCCAGGACATGCTCGCCGAGGTCAAGCAGTTCTCGACCGGCAGCTTCGGCTGGTACCTGAACGGCAAGACCGTGATCTCCATCGACGGCAAGGCGCTCTCCGTCCAGATCGGCATGAACATGACGATCGTCGGCAGCAAGGAAGCCGCGCGCGAATGAGCACGTCGACGCGGATCGCCGACATCCTCGCGGGTAAGGCCGCGGTCGGCAGCAAGGCCACGATCGAGGGCTGGATTCGGACGCGCCGCGACTCCAAGGCCGGCCTGTCGTTTCTCGCGATCCATGACGGCAGCTCGTTCGATGCGCTGCAGGTCGTCGCACCCGCCGAGCTCGCCAACTATCAGACCGATGTCACGCGGATCACGACCGGCTGCGCCGTGCGCGCGACCGGTGAGATCGTCGCGTCACAGGGAAAGGGCCAGGCCGTCGAGCTGCGCGCGGACGCGGTCGAGGTCGTCGGCTGGGTCGACGACCCCGATACGTATCCGATGCAGCCGAAGCGGCACACACCGGAGTTCTTGCGCGAGGTCGCACACCTCCGTGCACGGACGAACATCGTCGGTGCCACCACGCGTGTCCGCCACACGCTCGCGCAGGCGGTGCACCGATTCTTCCACGAGCGCGGCTTCTTCTGGATCCACACGCCGATCATCACGGCGTCAGATGCCGAGGGCGCCGGGCAGATGTTCCGCGTGTCGACGCTGGATGCCGCGAACCCGCCGAAGCTACCCGACGGCAAGGTCGACTGGGACAAGGACTTCTTCGGCAAGGAGACCCGACTCACCGTCTCGGGCCAGCTCAACGTCGAGACCTACTGCCTCGCGATGTCGAGGGTCTACACGTTCGGCCCGACGTTCCGTGCCGAGAACTCCAACACGCGACGCCACCTCGCCGAGTTCTGGATGATCGAGCCGGAGATCGCATTCGCCGATCTCGCCGCCGATGCAGACCTCGCCGAGGATTTCCTCAAGTACATCTTCCGCGCGCTGCTCGACGAGCGGAAGGACGACATGGCGTTCTTCGAGAAGTTCGTCGACCCGGAGTGCGTGAAGCGGCTGACGGCGATGATCGAGTCGACCTTCACGCGGATGGACTACACCGAGGCGATCAAGATCCTCGAGAAGTCCGGCGAGAAGTTCGAGTTCCCGGTGTCGTGGGGCATCGACATGCAGAGCGAGCACGAGCGCTTCCTGACCGAGAAAGTCGTGAAGGGCCCGATCGCCGTCGTGAACTACC
>JANOPP010000117.1:0-9780 GCA_031421915.1 Myxococcales bacterium
CAAGCACGCGCAACCGATCGGAATGATCCAACTTCGGAGATCTCCTCGGCACACCCGAGGCGCTGACTCAGTAGTGCTAACCCACCACCTAACCCACCGGCCGAGCCGCGGAATCCATGGCCTGACAAGGGTCGATGGATAAATTGGCGGCCGACCCCGAAGCCGAAGCCGAAGCCCTCCGGCAATCAATACCAACCTAGTAGGCCCGATGAGCCTTTCTTCGAAGAGCATCCTATGTCAAACCCTTCGTCGCCAACGAGCTGGACCGACGGAGACCAGTCCAGGTGGATGTATGAAGAAAACGCCAAGGGTGAAGTGCCCATTGAAGCTCGGCGTTCGTTCTAGGCGTCACAGCCGGGGTTCATCAACATGAACAGTTCAGAGCTCGAGAACAAGCTGAACGCCGAGTGGTATCGGGATCAGGACTCATACGTTGATCTCAGGGATTCGAGACTTCGGGATCTGCTGCGCACCTATGCCGACCACCTACAAAGTGATGGCGATCCCAGGGGCGAACTCATCAAGCTTGACCTAGGCGGCATTGCTTCTGGTGAGGTCAGCGAGCGTCGCGCTGAGTTGCTGGCCCAGTGGATAGGTCCGAGCTTGGCAAGCAACCCTGCGATCCGCACCGCATGCGGCCTCATCAGCGCGGATGTCGGCGAGGAGGACTCCGGATTGATTTCCGAACTGCTAGCGAGTGTGGCCTCGCGGCATTTGGAAGCGCTCGATTTTCTGGGTGAGCGAGCCCTGTTTCAAGCCGGATTGGATCAGCTTTCGAGGTCCCTGCATCCATGGTTGGGCGTGATCTCTTTCCGGGAGAAACAGGTTGAAGACCATAACGCTGTCACCCCGATCGATCAGGAAACCATTTCGAATCTGATTAGACGGACGCCAGTTCTCCGACTGCTCGAAGTGAGTGGGGCCCGGCTGATGAAGGACTTCCCTCATCCAGCACTGATAAGCCTGCGGGTCGACGGCTATGATTCCATATCCTCGCTATCTGGCACGGGTGAGGGCTTCCCGAGGGTGTCCTTCCTAGATCTCGCATTCCAACGGCCAAACGCGGTCGGCGGTGTTTCTGCTGGCTGCCGCGAGAACATCGTCCCGTCGTCGCACTTCCCAGCACTCGAAACGCTGGACCTCTCGCGAAATGAGCCGGGCTATTCATTGTCCCCACACCTCGGCGGTGCGTTATCGGCGTTCGCATTCTTGCGTTCGCTACCAATCAAGGGACAGTTGACCGGCCTGAGAGTGCCCTCTATTCGCTCTGACCAAGACGCTGATGATCTTCAGGCTGCATTAGATGAGATGCCAAGGCTGGTTGAGTTAGATGTGGTTCGCGCCTACGGGCAGCGGCACCAACTTCGACACCCAACGGCGCGCCTGACGATCCCCAAACCGCGACCATGGCCTCCTCGTGACCAGGTAACCGCCGATCCCCCGTTGGAGTTCACCCTGCAGGGAACTCCGGATAAGGTGCTCGTTTACGTCGCTGATTGTGTAGGCACCATGGAGGCGACGTTTGACACGCTTCCTGAGAACGCGATGCGAGCATGGAACCATGTCTGGGCTCTCGTCAGCCGCTTGAGGCAGGCGCCCGGTACGGCGCTTGATCTGCCAGTCGCAGAATTGGGCTGCGCTCTTCGATCGAGCGCCGACGCGCTGGAAGGTGACGGCTTGCGTGCCCTGGCTTCGATTCTGGAGTCCACAGCTGTGGGCGGCAATGTCGCGATGGCAACGGTGCGCTCGACCGGACGCTCACGACGCGTACTGACAGATGCCGGACATGAGTGAACGCGTGAATGAGGTGCACGATCGCTGCCGAGCCGTTTCGACAGCGCTTGTGCGACTGACGTGTGCGATGGCGTTGTTGGTTGGCTGTGGCGATCCTGCCATGGGGGATGACGCAGCGAGTGACATAGTCACCGTGACCGCACCCAACGCGCCCGATGCTGTGATCGCGTATCGAGACGGCGACGGAATGTGGACGACCACGATGGGAGCGACGAGTCCGATCGTTTTCGCGGTGACGAGCGGGACCTATACGGTCGCGATCGTATGCGCGAAGCAGACACCTGAGGTCTACAACCTGACCGTCGGCGAGTTGCGGACCTTGGTCTACGATCGCGAATGCAGACCTACCGGTGCAACGCTCTCAGGAACTGTCTCGGGTTTGATGAATCGCGGCATGCAGGTTACGTGGGGTCAGGAGCCGGGAGATTTCGCTAGCGGTGACGCACCCTCGTACTCGTTCATGACTCCGCTCGGCACCCGCGATCTGGTTGCGACGCGCGGGAGAGCCGTCACCGATCGCGTGATCATTCTTCGCGATATCGAGGTGTCGGCGGACGCTTCGATCAATCTCGACTTCGAGGGCCCAACTTCGATTCCTCTCGAGTATCCGAGGATCTCTGCACTTGGTGGCGGGCGCTTTTCGAGTGTCGGAAACACCCTGGTGACCGGCGGAGGCACCTCCCTTAGCCTCGGCGTGGGAGCGGAGAACGTCAGTGTCGTTCCGGGGGCGAGCATGGGGCCCGACGACCTCCAGGTTTTGTCTGCTGGCGGGCAAGGAGGAGTTGGGACGACGGTCTCGGTGTTCGGCACCAGCCGTGCGACTCGAGTTGCCGTGACCACCCTACAAATGCCGCCGCCGATTGCAGAGATCCCTGTGGTGTCGCTGATCCCGGCCGGCGCCTTCGTACTTCCCAGGGTTTCGTGGTCCCCACAGCCCGGCGCCGCGCTCTATCGCATCAACGTCGCCGGATCGCGGATGTACGTGTCGCCGGCAGTCTTCGACGCGACGGGTGAAGTCTCCGCCCCGGACATGTCGAACGTCTCTGGGTGGGACGCGACTCTTGGTCTGCCTCATGGGCTGCGATATTCATGGTCTGTCAGCGTCGTTACCATCGCCCCTCTCGAAGATGCGCTCCGTTCGCTTCCGTTCCGCGAGGTAGAGATCCGGACCTCGGGGTGGGTTGGCGACGTGCAGTAATCAGCTCGGCGAGGCTGGCCGATTCGCTCTCGTGCTCGTGGCAATATTTTTCCACGACGCCCTAGAGCCACACGGATCAGGGCAGACAGCACCGGATGGAGAACCTCGTTAACCCGTCGAGACTGCTGCAAGGCCACGCGACCGTTGATGGTTTCGTGATGTCTCGACGGGGTTCGAAGCCCTCCTCCGGAGCCAACGACGAAGCGACGCTGCCGCGCAGAGCGGCGGCGCCTTCCGGAGAGAGACCATGGGTTGGGCAGATGGACACATCGCGCGTCTCGCGGCCGGCGAGACGGTGCAGTTTCGACCGCGCGGTCATTCGATGACTGGCAAGGTCAACGACGGGCAGCTCTGCACGGTCGCGCCGTTCCACGGCGATCACGTGCTCGCGGTGGGCGACATCGTGCTCTGCCGCGTGAAGGGCACGCAGTACCTGCACATCGTCAAAGCACTCGAGGGCGATCGCGTCCAGATCGGGAACAACCGCGGACGCATCAACGGCTGGGTCACGAAGCGGCAGATCTTCGGGCGGCTGATCGCAGTGGAGTGAGGTCGGCGCGAACTCAGAAGCACTGCAGGACAAGCCACGCGTTCTCGAAACGGCGCGTAGCGAGATCCTGCTTCCGGATCCAGAAGTAGATCCGACCACCGTCGCCCCACATCCATCCCGGCGCGTTGTCCGAATCGAGCTGAAGCAGCAACTCCCAATCGCTCGCTCCAGGCTTCAGTGCCGCGCTTGGAGCGTCAATCTCGGGTCCCGCACTTCCCATGTTGATCCCGTTGGTGACGAGCTGGCACTCGAGGCGCATGTCGTTCTGGACGATCTGAGGATGCCCGAGGAGGTGGTGGTAGCAGTCCGAATGCAACGACGATGCAATCGCCTCGTACGCTTCTAGGTGCTCGTCGGTCAGCTGATTGTAGATCTCTTCCAGTACAAGATCGCCCGGTGCTGGCAGATCGATATGCGGAGTGAACGACAGCTCGCATGGTGTCGACATCGCGGTCTTGGCCGGCAGACGGCTCTGCCGCAAAGGCACCGCCGCCTCGAAGTACGCAACGTGGGAGCACCCACGATCGGCAGGGTCAAAGCCCCACTTCATGGATTCGACGTCATAGAAGAAGGCGAGGGTTCCCGTGCGAGGTAGAGCGCCGCCGTCGACCGCAGGGACAGCAGTCAGGTCGATCTGCCCGATGAACGCGAGTGGCAGTCCATTGTACGACGGCCATCTGAAGTCGATGGGCAAATCGGGGATGCCGCCAAAGCGTGATGCTCCAGGCTCCAATTCCTCCTGCGGGCACGCATCCGCGTCGAGTCGCACGGACGGGCGAGCAAGCTCGAGGATCGCGCGGGCGTGGATCCCGAGTCCGGCCTTCACGAGCGTAGCGGTCAGTCCAACATCAGTCACAAGGGGCTCCTTTCCATCGACGCGAGCCCCGTATCCACGTCGGTTCTTCGAGCGGGCATTCACTAGCACAGCCGTACGACGATTTCGAGGGAGTGGAATCCGACTCGTTGCTCCGCCACACGGCCACGCGCCTCGTAGTCACTCCGACGACAGCGTGAAGCGACGACGAACGGGGCGGTCAGCCTCCGCGCAGCTTGGCGGCGAGGTCTGCCCCCAGCACCTGCTGCATCGTGACCTGGAGCTCCGGGTTGTCGTCGAGGAACTCGCGCAACGGTTCGATCGGCCATTGCATCACGCACAGCGGGCTCACAGCGACGACGTCCGCACCCGGCGGCTTGCCGGTCAGATAGCCAAGCTCGCCGATGAACGTGCCATCTGCGACGATAACCACGCGGCTTGCCGCGGGCTCGCTCGGGTTCGTGGAGCGGTTGTGGTCGAGCTCGACGCGCGCGTTGCCGCGGACCACGAGCAGCAGGTGCGCGAGCTTCTCGCCGCGGGTGACGATCTTCGTGCCAGGCGCATGTTCGACGAAGGCGCCGACTCGCAGCAACCGCACGAGCTCGCGCGGCCGCAACGTTCGAAACACCAGATTCGCGACGTGCTGCTCGTCGCCTGACAACGGCACGGGCCGGCGCTCGCGGATCAGCAGATAGATGCGGACGAGGTTGATCCCGAAGAACAGCAGGTTCCACGCGATCGAGGCCGGCGATGGCTGGGGTTGGACGAACAGCGAGAGCAGCACCGTCAGTCCTGCGAGCACGGTGATGATCCGCAGCCAGAGGATGTCCTTCACGATGTACGACAACAGGAACAGCGCGTTCGCGAGGTGATACAGGATCATGCGGTCACGCGATTCCCGCGGGCGAGGTCGCCGCCGCGCGCTCCAGTGCGACTCGAACGACGTCGACGCTACGGGCGTGATCACCGAGGCGTACCGAGCGATGATAGAACGCGAGCACGCCCTCGCGAGTCACGTAGAGCGTTCCGCCTTGTTGGGTCAGATCGCCCCGGGTGAGCCCCTGCAGGTGGCCCCGCGCCATCAGGCCGAACACGTTGAGCGCTGCGCGCGGCCCGATCGTTCCGAGCCACGAGCGTTCGAGCGCGGCTGCGCGATAGGCATCCCTCGAGGGATCCGTCACCAGCTCGAGTGGGTGGCCGGCGAGCTGCTCCCGGTCCGCGAACGCCGCCAGCTGATCGGCGGTGCCATTGCCGACGAGCACGGTGGTCGCACCGAGCGCTGCGATCTCCTCGAGTCGCGGCCGGAGCTCGGCGACGTGCGCGCTGCATCCCGCGCAGGCGAAGTGACGGACGAAGATGATCACGGCATCGCGGGCGGCCCAGCTCTCGCCGAGCGCACGGACCTCGTGGGCTACCGTGACGACGCGTGCTTGGCCGAGGTCCGGCGGTACTGGTTGACCGGTAGCGAGCATCCGGTGCGTACGATAGCCGGATCGCCGTCGCGACGCCGCGGAGCGCCTGATCATGCGCTGCACCTACGACAACTCGGTGCAGAACCCATTCGTCAAGGACGCGCTGCTCGTGCAGGGCCTGCCCGGCCCGAACGCTACCGCCGCAGCAGCTTGGCGACGCGCTCCATACAGTCATGAAGACGCGACGGGAACGTCTGCACGCTCACGCTTCCAGCGGGTCTTCATGACGTATGGATCGAGGTGCTCAGCTCGATCATCACGAGAACGAGTTCATCGATGGTCCTGTTCGAGATAGACAGCGGCTCGCCGTACTCGCGTAGAAATCGATGATAGCCGTCGAACGTAAGTGCCACGTCTTGCTTCGCGTTTGTCGAGATCGCCTCGTATTTGTATCCTTCGACGTCGGTCTCCGCCTTTGGTCTCATTTCTAGTCGGAGCGTCTTCATCGCCGTTCGAAGATCCCTCGACTCGATCGAATGTCCGAGTTGCGCGATCAATCCGTCGGCGCTGACCTTGCTTTCGTCAGTGCCGATGGCCCGACCGACGGTTGGAGCTCTTCTCGGAGGCATGAGCCGCAGCGTAACGCAGTCGCGAAGGGCCAACTTGTGCTTCCGCGCCGGTTGGTGAAGACGCTGGGCAACGTCAGCACAACCGCTTCGCCAGTGCGTGATGTCCGTGCATGCCGGCGCGCTCGCCAGCGGTGACGCCGCTCCGAGTACGCCAATCACCGTCGCGCCGCTTGCGACCAATCGCTCGACCATCACCCCGTCGCCGGCCTGCGCCGCCCACAGTAGCGGGGCTTCGTCATGGGAGTCCGCGAGATCTGGATTCCCACCGGCATCGAGGCACGCGTCGACGACGTCGCGCACGCCCTCTCGCACGGCCCACAGAAGACCGGTCCGCTTGACGACGTTGTACGCGTCCGGATCCGCGCCACTGCGATCAGTGCGAGAGCGGCGCTGCGCGCCTTCGCCTTGCGGGCCTGGATCAACGGCGTGTCGCTTCGGCAGCGCAACGGCATGAGGGCGAGGGCGAAGCAGCTGGTGCGGTTTGCGCCACAGACGCTCGCGTGTCTGGTGGCCGCCGCCGTGGACCCTTGAAAGCAAGGAGCCTCATAATCGCGAGTGATGAACGTCCTGGCGCGGGTTTGGCTGATCGGGTGTGTGGCGTGCGGTGACCCGAGCGGTGGTGACGGTGCCACAGGGGTGTCGCTGCTCGCTCGCGAAGCGCCCGAGGCGACGATCGCGTACCGCGATGGAGTCGGGCCGTGGCAGAGACTGACGGCAGACGCGGCGGGTCGCTACTCGGCAGCGAAGCCAGCGAGCAAGTACGAGTTCATCGTCCTCTGTACGATCGACACGAGGGCTCGAGTAGCGGTCTATCAAGCGACAATCGACGAGGTCGCGAGCATCACGCACCTGAGCGAGTGCCGGAGCGACGTGGTTCCAATCACGGGGACCGCAGCCGGGCTCACCCAGATGGGCGCGGTGATCGGCACCGGAGCGGAGCACTTCGTCGGTACGGGAAACGGCCCGTTCACCCTAGAGGCTCCACCTGGAGTACGCGATGTCGTCGGCATCCGGGCGATCGCGATCAGCTCACCTGCCCACGATGCTGCTTTGATTCTTCGCGACGTCGACGTCGCGACGGGGACCGTGATTCAAGCCGACTTTGCAAACGCAGTCGCGCTCGAACAGCACACCGCAACAGGCTTGCCCTACGGCAATCAAACTACCAGTGGTGCGACCAGCCGCTTTGTGACGCGCAATGGCTCGATGGCGGGCCAACCAACGAGCCAAACGTTCGTCAGGGCCGACGGTGTGCCTCTCGCGTTCCACACGGTGCCGGCATCCTCCATGTTGCCTGGCGATCTGAACATCGTGACGTTCCAGAACTCGTCAGGCGCGATCACGAATCCGTTGGTGCGAACCCAGGTGATCGCGTCCGCCGTCGTGACTGATACAACGCCTGAGCTCCTGACGGTGACGACCTTAAGGGCCCGCGTTTGAACAAGTCGATCGAACGCGGTCGATTTGGGATCGACAGGATCGGACCGACGTGATCTACGTTTGCTGTGGACGCCGAGAAGCTGGTCCGGCGGAAATGGCGTCTGCTGACCGCGACGATGGATGAGCGCGCTCGTCGATTGTGGGCCGGTGCCGAAGCCGACGCGATGGGGTGGGGTGGGATCGCGGCGGTAGCACGTGCGACCGGGCTGGCGATCAGCACGGTGACTCTCGGTCGGACGGAAGTGCGCGGTGGTGCGCGCACGGACGACGTCGTGAAGGTTCGGCGCAAGGGTGGTGGCCGACGGCGCCACGAAGCCGTGCATCCGGGACTCGTTCCGGCGCTCGAGAAGCTCGTCGCTCCAGCGACGCGCGGGGATCCGGAGTCTGCATTGCGCTGGACGAACAAGAGCACGCACGCGCTGTCCGCCGAGATGTTCTCGGAATACGGGATCCGCGTCGGCGACAAGACCATCGCGCGGCTGCTGCGCAAGAGCGGCTACAGTCTCCAGGCGCCGAGCAAGACCGTGGAGGGCAAGCAACATCCCGATCGGAACGGGCAGTTCGAGCACATCAACGCCCAGGCGATGGATTGCCTCAAGCGCGGCGTGCCGTTCATCTCCGTCGACACGAAGAAGAAGGAGCTCGTCGGAAACTTCAAGAACGCCGGACGCGAGTGGCAACCGCAAGACGAACCCGAGCTCGTCGATGTCCACGATTTCCCGAGCGACGCCCTCGGCAAGGCGATTCCTTACGGGGTCTACGATGTCGCCGCGAACAATGCGTTCGTCAGCGTGGGCACCGACCACGACACGCCGTTGTTCGCGGTCACGTCGATCGAGACGTGGTGGAAGCGCATGGGGGCCGAGCGGTACCCAGATGCGCGCGAGCTCTTCATCACCGCCGACGCTGGCGGCAGCAACAGCTACCGCTCGCGCGTTTGGAAAGCAGAGCTTCAGCGGCTCGCCGACAAGCTCGGAATCGTCATCCACGTCAGCCACTTCCCACCAGGGACGAGCAAGTGGAACAAGATCGAGCATCGTCTCTTCTCGTTCATCTCGATCAACTGGCGCGGACGTCCGCTGCGCAGCTACGAAACCGTCGTGAACCTCATCGGCAACACGACCACGCGTGGCGGGCTCGTCGTGCGGGCAAGGCTCGATCGCCGAAGCTACCCGATCGGGCGCAAGGTCTCGGTGAAGGAGATGCGTGCACTCAAGATCGAGCCACACAGCTTTCGCGGCGACTGGAACTACGTCGTCCGACCGCGCACGCAGCAGTCTTGACCAGTCGACTTGTTCAAACGCGGGCCCTAAGCGCGCAGCTAGCCGTGAGCCCGGCTCCGGCGCTGAGCTGGCGTATGGCTCCGGCGCTCGAGGCCTACAGCTTGGTCGTCACCACGGTCCCCTCGTTCGGGCTACTTCCGGCGAGCTGGCACCTTCACACGTCGCGCGGATTCCTCGACGATGCGACCGATGTCTCCCTGGCCGTGCCAGACGGGTCGGAACTCGCTGGCTGGCCAACCATACAGCCGACAGGCCGTGTGCGGTTCACGTACAGCGTAGAGGCTCGAACCGGAGACGCGATCGATCAGCTCATGCAGTCATCGCCGACCAAGGAGACGATCATCCGCACGACCGGTCGGTACGAAGAAGGCGAACTGGCGTACTCCGGCGTCGATTGACCACTCGTCCATGCAGTCATGAAGACACGACGGGAACCTCGGCTCGCTCACGCTTCCAGTGCGTCTTCATGACGTATGGGCGGCGGATCACGATCACGCGCAACGTCGCGCTCGAGATTCGCGATGCTGACATTGAGCAAACCTCAGGAGCTGACGACCTCGTACTCGTCGTCGCCCATACGTTTGAAGGCGACCGTTCGCCTTGTGAGCTCTCTCTCGAACGCGTCAGCAACTCTGCTCATCGAGGACCTTTCTGGCGAGC
>JANOPP010000118.1:0-15928 GCA_031421915.1 Myxococcales bacterium
TCGTCGCTGGTCTGCAACATCGCAACGCAGACCTGTTCCAACGACAGCACGTCGGGTCAGTTCGACGCACAGATCATCGATGGACCTCGGCCCGACGCCGCGATCGATGCTGTCGATGCGCCGCCCGACGCTCCGCCGGACATCTGATCCTGGCCGACTAGCGCAGCGAGCGCGCGCAGCGGAACCCGACGTGGGAGAACCGCTGAGTCGCGTCGTAGTACGGATTGAACGGATCGCGGAGGTTCGAGCGCGCGACGAACGTCGGCTGGCGCCACGAGCCACCGCGGATCACGCGAGTCTGGGTCGTGCCCTCGCGCAGTGGATTGACGTCGGGGAGGTTGTCGTAGCCGCGATTGCGGTCGTCGTGGAAGTACGCGTCCGCCGTCCATTCGGCGACATTTCCCGCCTGGTCGCGCGTCCCGAACGGACTCTCGCCCCACGGGAAGCTGCCCGCAGGCGCGAGGAGCGCGAAGCCGTCGGTGTCGTCTGGATCGCCGAAGAACCGGAGCGGTACCGTCGAGATCTGGCGCTCGATCTCGCGCATCGCCACCGCGCGGGGCTGACCGTGATTGAAGTCCTTGGGCTGCTCGAGCTCGCCCCACGGCCACTCGGATTCGGGGCGATCGCCGCGCGCTGCCCTCTCCCACTGAGCTTCGGTCGGTAGGCGACCACCCCGCCAGCGGCAGTACGACTGTGCTTCGTCCCACGTCGCGTTGACCATGGGCCATTCGCCGCGGATGTAGCGCTCGTCGCCGGCGACTAGCGCGTCGAGCGTGCAGCCGCCGCTGGCGACACACCGGCGATAGTCGGAGACGCGGACCTCGTCGCGATCGATCGCGTACGCGTCGAGGAACACCGAGCGCGCCTGCATGTGTGTGAGGTCTGCGTGGTACTCGGTGCAAAAATCGACGAACTGACCGCCCTGGGTCTGCTGGCGCGGCGTCTGGTTCGGAGGGAAGAAGGCGAGCTGGCACTGGACCAGGGCCGACGCGGCGGCCTCTTCGGTCACGCCCATCTCGAACGTGCCCGCGGAGACGAACACCTCGACCTGGCGCGGCTTCTCGACCCGCACGGCGCGGCCATTGGCGCGCACGCCCCCACCGAGCACGGCCACGGGCACGACCAGCCCGGCAAGCACGAGGGGAAGCGAGCGCATACGAAGATGGTGGCTCACGACTATCGCGCCAGCAAGAAGCCCAGGGCGATCCGCACCCGTTCTGCGCTCCCCGGCGGGGCAGCGGCGAGCTGGCCGAGCAGCACCGATGCCATCGCGGCGCGACCACGCCGCGTCGCGAGGCGGACGACCGCGGCGGTCGCGACCTCCGGATGTCCATCACTGCCGAGCGCCTGGAGAATCGTCTCGTCGGCGAGGGCAACGATCGCCGCCATCCGCACCTGCGGCGCGACGTCTGACGCGGCGAGGGCGAGCAGCTCCGGTGCGCGATCGCCGAGCGTCGCGAGGGCGGCCGCGCGCACGGCAGGATCTGGATCGGCGGCGAGCGTGCGCAGCTCTCCTTCGGTCGCAGCCGCCACGGCCGCTGCGCGGACCTCGGGTGCTGGGTCGGCTGCGGCGCGAGCGACCGAGCGAGGCTCGATCATCGACAGTGCAGCGACGGCGCGCGCGCGCACGACACGATCTCGATCGCGGACCAGCTCGCGCAGCGCGGCGAGCGCGGGCATACCGATGCGCTTGCTCGCATCTGCCGTGGCGCGCGGGCCCGCCTCGGAACCAGCGCTGCGGGCACGAGCCTGCCGGCCCACGGTGTCAGCGCATGCCGCGCGAACGGTCGCGTCGGGATCGCGGAGGCCGCGAAGCACGACCGGTTGTGCGTCCCAGTCCGCTGGCACGGCGATACAGACGGCGGCCCGCGTGCGAGCGTCGCCGCGCTTGAACCAGGTCGCGAGCCGCGGCGCGACCGCGGGATCGGGCACGAGCGCATGCGCGTGGAGCGCAGTCACCGCCGCATCCGAGTCGAGCGCACGCCGGATCATCGCGGCCACCCGCTCGCGCTGGCCGAGCGCGACGAGCGCCGCCGTCTCCGCGTGCGCGAGACGCGGATAGTTCTGGAGATCCCCGGGCAACAGGCCGGCGATCACGTCGACGGCCGCCTGATCCTCGAGCTGGGCCACGGCCGTGATCGCGGCGAGCCGCACCTCGGTATCGATCGTCGGCGAGATCATCGCGCGCACGGGCGCGGCGAGTGAGCGGACCTGCGCGCGCCCGATCGCCTCGACGGCCGCCTTGCGTGCACCAGCGCCGACGCTGGCGAGCGCCTCGCGCAGTGCCTCGGTCATCACACGATCGGCGGCCACGAGCCGATCGGCATCCATCATCGGTGACGCGGCGACCCGGCGAGCCGCGCGCGCGAGCTCCCCCTGCGCGAGAAGCCGATCGACAACCCCGAGCAGGGGGAGCTGGACGTCGGCGATTGCTGCGGTCGCGGGCCCCGCCTGGCGAAGGTCGCGCGCGAACATCCACGACACGTGCACGCGGTCGTCGTCGGAGAGCAGCTCGATCGGAGGCGGCTCGACGCGCGGCGCATCTGCGAGCACGTCGCGCACCGCGAGATCGAAGTCGGCGCTGCCGCTCGTCGCGATGTCGATGCCGGTGACCTTGCCCGCGCGGTCGATCGCGAGCTCGGCGACCGCGACCAGCGTCATCGCGTTGAGCGGATGCGACGCCGGCAGCCGGATGCGACAGTCGTCGAGGAAGTGGGCCCAGTTCGGCTGGATGTGCGTCGCGACCTGCGTGAGGTATGCGGCCCCGCGCACGCTCGGCGGCAGTGCTGCGGGCGGACCGAACGCCAGCGGAGGCGCTGCCCGGCGCACCGGGACGCTGACGGGCGCGCTGCCGCACCCGACGACAGCCGCGGCAATCATCGAGGCGATCAGCAGGATGCGTGCTCGCATCCCGATCAACGTGTCACGTCCCCGGCTGGACGTCGAACGAGAGGGTCGGGTTGAACACACCGGCGCCGATGAACGTGTCGAACTGCGTTCGGAAGATGACATTGCCACCTGCCGCGTCCTTGCCGACGACCAGAAGCGTCGCCGGACCGAACGGGATGCCCATCACGTTCTGCGGGAACATGGCGGTGTACGGGGCGCAGGGCTTGGGGTCCGTCCCATCGAGCCTCTGGAACGGGACGTTGTCGACCAGCGACGTCTCGGTCCGAACGACGCCGCCCGCAGTCAGCGTGACGACCTGCTCGACGACCGGCAGCGGAAGCGCCATCGCGCACGACGTGGTGGGACCACCCCACGACAGCCGGTACAAGAACTGGCCCGTGTAGGCCTGGAGCCACGCGGTGTACGGCACGTTCACCGTGACCTCGGTGTTCGCGCCGGATGATCCGGCGAGAACGGTCCCGGTCCCCGGCGTGCGCACGATGACGTTGCCGTCGATGTCGAGCGGCTGCACCGAGACGTTGTACGTCCCGGGCAGAAGATCGATGAAGGTGGCCTGTCCCTCGCCGCACGACTTGTCGGCGAAGTCCGTGTTGAGCGGATCGGCGACGTCGACCACCTCGACGCGCACCATCGTCGCGCCGACGTCGGAGCAGGCATCGCTGTCGAACTTCAGCAACGGGTAGTTGTTGAATTTCCACTTCACGATCGTGGAGCCCGGCAGGTTGCAGTTGCCCGTCGGACACACCGGTGGTCCATCGTCGCCGCACGCGGCAACGCCGAGGGACGTGACCGCGAGGAGCAGGAGCGTGCGGATTGTCATGACCTACGCCTTCACTTCGCCGCGCACGTGCAGCCCGAGGTGGCGCCGCACGGTGAAGTACTGCTCGCTCACCGAGTACGCGAGCAGGTCGCGCAGGCGGTCCTTGACCGACATGCTCGACAGAGCCGCGCCCTCGGTCGCGATCGCCTTGGCCGCTGTCTCGAGATCATTCGAGACGATCAGACCGACGCGGTTCGCCGTGAGGTCCGTCGCCGTGCGCCACGACGAGATCAGGCCGTTACCGACGCGTCCCGACAGGCGCGCCGACAGCTCACCGACCTGCTCGAGCAACGGTCCAGGGACCTGCTGCTTGAGCGTGCCCGCGAGCTTCTTCGTCTCGTCGTTCGCCGAGACGCCGAACTGCGTACCGTCGTGCGCCTGCACGCGCGCACCACTTGCGAGCACCGAGCCCATGAACGCGGACTCGAGCTTGGGCAGCGTTCCGACCGCGAGCGTCACGAACCGCTCGGGGCGGAGGTACGCCATGCGCTTGCCGACCTCGAACGCGAGCTCGCGCTCGTCGGTCTTGGCGATCTGCTGCGCACCCACGAGGAGCGTCGGAACGAGGCGCTGGCGCTCCGCTCCGAGGCCGACCGTGTTGGCGACGCGCAGGCCGTCGCCGCCCTCCTGTAGCCACACCATCGGCGCCGGGTCGATCGCGAGCACGCCCGAGACGTACTTCACGATCCGGCTGACGGCGCGCGTGTCCCGATCGAGATCCGCGCGCGTCTCGGGCGTGAGCCCGAACGACGTGATCGGCTGCGCCGTGCCGGCCGCAACCGCGCTGAGCGTCGACGAGAAGATCGCGCCAACGTGGCGGTCCTCCTTCGGGTGGATGATCGACTTCTGCCACAGCTCCTCGGTCAACCGCCGCGGTGCGGGGGTGAACTGGGTGGGCCGCAGCCGTTCGTACAGCATCTTCTCCTCGTTCGAGGCTGCACCGAGGAACACGAGCGCCTGCGCGACGCAGAACGCCTTGTCGAGCTCGTGATCCGCGCGATACAAGCTCGCGAGCGCCTTGTAGAGCTCGACCCGATCGGGCGCGTGACCGAGCAGGTACTGCAGCTCGGTGATCGCCTCGTCGCGACGAGCCTCGCCCGCCTCGAGGTAGAGGTCGGCGAGCTGCTCGTGGCGAGCGACGTCGTCGGGTGCGATCTCGCACGCGACCTGATAGGCCTCGGTCGCCGCCTCGGTGTCACCGAGGTGATCGAGGCAGATGTCGCCGAGCCGGGTCCACAGCTCGAGCATCTTCTCCGGCGCGGCGTCTTCGCCCATCCGCTTGAGCTGACGGCGGTACGCGCGCGCGAGGTTCTTCCAGTCCTTCTTCTCGGACAGGAGCGCATCGATCGCATCGAACGCCTTCGGGGTAAACGGAGCATCGTCGAGCGCCGCGTTGAAGCGATCGACCGACAGCTCCGTATCCTTCAGCTCGTCGCGCGCGATCACGGCAGCGGTGTAGTGGAACCGAGCGCGGCGATCCTCGCTGGTCTCCTGCGCCGAGAGGTGGTCGAGGGCGTCGATCGCCTTTTTCCAGCTCTTCTGCTCCGTGTACGCCTCGAGCAGCTTGTGCAGCAGCACGCGCGAGCCCGGGTTCAGCTTGACGCCTTCCTGATAGGCATCGACCGAGCTGTTCACGTCCTTGATGCGCTCGGCGTAGATGTCGCCGATCTCCTCGTATAGCTTGGCGCGGCGCGCCTCGGTGCCACCGGCATCGATCTGCGCACGCTTGGCATCGGCGACCATCTTCCACTCGCCACGCTGGCCACCGAGCTCGACCATCGCCTCGAGCGTGGGCTCGTGCAGCGAGTCCTTCTCGAGGGCGCGGCGGAAGCTCATCTCCGCCTTCTTGTCCTCGCCGAGCGCGCGCGATGCGACGCCCAGGCGGTACCAGATCTCCGAGACCTGCGTGTCCGAGATGCCAGTGCGGTGGCGCGCGAGGATCTCGCGGTAACGCTTGTCGACCTCGTTCCACTGCTCGACCGCGGTGCCGGTGCCCTCGTTCGCCTTCGCCTCGAGCATCAGCACGGCCGCGAGGCCGATCGCTGCGTCGAGGTTGTCGGGGTTCGAGACCGTCGCCTGGCGGTAGTGACGCTCTGCCTTCTCCGTGCGGTGGAGCTGCTCGTACGCGCGCCCCAGCTGGGCCTCGCGACGGCTGCGCTCCTTGGCATCGAGACCCTCGGCCTGGCGGGCGAGCATCTCGAGCACCGTGAGCGCATCGTCCCACCGCTTCGCGGCGACGAGCTGATCCGCGACGCGCTGACCGGCGTCGACGTGATCCGGCTCGAGCTTGAGCACGCGCTCGTAGAGCTCGAGAGCGCGCGCGGCGTCGTTGAGCTTCTGCTCGGCGAGCTGGCCCGCCTTCCACAACAGACCCACCCGCTCGATGCGGTTACCCGACGCTGCCTCGGCGCGGAGCAGGAGCTCCACCGCCTGGCCGATATTCGCGCGCTGCTCGTGCACCGCCGCGAGTCCCTTGAGCGCATCGAAGTGCTCGGCGTCGATGCCGAGCGCCTTGTCGTAGTGGCGCTGCGCGACCTCGGGATCGAGCAGCTGCTCGAACGCGATCTTGCCTGCCTCGGCGTACAGGCTCGCACCCTTGTCACCCTCGAGGGCGGCGTGCTTGACGAGCGTGTCGACCGCACGGTCGTAGGTCTCGGTCTTGACGTAGAGGCGCGGCAGGACGGACAGCGCCGTCCTGTTCGTCTCGTCGAGCGCGATCACGTTCAGGAGGCTCTCGATCGCCTTGATGTGATCCTCGAGGCTCGTCTCGTAGACCTTGGCGGCCGCGAGATAGAGCTCGACGCGCTGCGCGGGGGTCTTGGCAGCCGAGATGTGGCGCGCGTACAGGTTGACCAGCTTGTGCCAGTTCTCCTGGCCCTCGAGCACGCGCTCGAGACCGCGATACGCGTCGTCGGCGTTCTGGTCGGCCTGCAGGAGCTTCTCGTACGCGGCGCCGGCGCGCTCGGGATCGCGATCCTCGAGCTCGGCAGCGAGCTTGCGGAGCGTCGCGAGCTTCTCGCCCTCGGGGGCGACCACGGCGAGCCGCTCCATCGTGCGGAGGTAGTCGTCCGTGCGGCCGGTCTTGTCGTAGAGATCGACGAGCGACTTGAGCGCGGCGGCATCACTGCCGTTCGCGGCCACGGCCCCCTCGTAGCGCGCGATCGCGCCCTCGAGATCGCCGAGCTTCTCGGCGCGCATCGTGCCGAGCTCGCGGCGCAGCGCCGCAGCGCGACCCGTGTCACCGTTCGCTTCGCTGATCTCGGCGCGCC
Source organism: Myxococcales bacterium (assembly GCA_031421915.1). Classification (GTDB taxonomy): domain Bacteria; phylum Myxococcota_A; class Polyangia; order Haliangiales; family Haliangiaceae; genus JABFXX01. The sequence continues at coordinate 7,000 of JANOPP010000118.1, forward strand.
GATCGAGGACCTTGGCGAGGTTCGCCCAGCGCTCGTCGCGGCGGTACAGCCGCTCGAGAGCGGCGAGAGCATCGTCCGAGGTGTCGTCGAGATCCGCAGCCTGCTGATAGACCTCGACGGCCTTCGCCGACGCGGCGAGCTGGCTCTCGAGGAGATCACCGAGCCCGAGCAGGAGGTCGACCTTGGACTGCGTGTTCTGCTCGACCTCGGCGTGCGAGCGCAGCGTATCGGCGAGGTCCGCCCACTTCTGCTGCTTGCGATACGCCTCGGCGAGCGCCTTGTACGCCGCGCCGTTGGTCGGGTCGAGCTCGAGCGCGCGGCGGAGCGATGGCAACGCGTAGTCGATGCGATCGAGGCGCATGGCGTACCAGCCACCGAGGCGGGCCCACCACAGCGATGCGATCTTCGGGTTCGTCGCGTCGGTCGCGATCGCGCTGGCTTCCTGGACGAGATCCGCCCAGCCGCCGGTCGCCGCGGCGAGCCGCTCGGCCATCTGGGCCGCGGCATCGTCCTCGGGGTCGACCTGACACGCGGTCGTGACCGCTTCGAACGCGCGCGGCAGATCGCCGAGGCCGGTCTCGTAGACCTCGCCGAGCTGACGGAGCAGCTGCGCGCGATCCGGACCGTCGCCCGCGTGCTCGACCCGTCCGAGCAGCACTTCGATCACGGCGTCCCAGTCGTTGGCGTCGCGCGCCTTGCGCTCGATCAGGTCGAGGGCATCCCGCGCCTCGGCACCTTCATCGCCGGTCTCTCCGAGCAGTGCGACCCAGCCCTCGGCGTCGTCGACGTCGGGGCGAGCCTGGGACAGCGTGACACCAGCAGCGCGGCAAGCGCCCTGCAGCGTCTCGAGCCACTCGATCACCGAGCGCTCGGCGACCTCGTCGCCACCGCGGCCCTGGAGATTGACCACCTCGATGTGGTGATCGGCCATCAGCTCGTCGACGGTGACCGGACCGACGCCGGCACCGAGGAAGTAGTGCGTTCCGCGCGGCGGCTCGAACATGCCGAACACGCGATCGAGCAGAGCAGACAGGTCTGGATCGCCGTAGCGGAACCCGACGAACACGAGCGAGCCCTCGACGTAGAGCTTGCGCGCGTAGTCCTTGAGATCGACGGCGCGCGACAGTGCGCGGCGCACGGAGTTCGGCGTGACGACGTACGTGTCGAAGTTGCCGAGCATCTTGACGAGCGTGCGGCGGCGCGGCGACAGCTCGCCGAGCTCCTGATACGTGACGACGCGAGCGGTCGGCCACTCGGCCGGCGACTGGGTCTCGAGCGCGTGCTCCAGCACATCGCCAGGGAACGTCGTCCAGATGTGGCGGAACGGGACCTGCGCGAGTGCCTTCGGCAGGGCCGGCACCTCGGCGGGCGACGCCCACATCTCTTCGACGATCCGATCGCAGGTCTCCTCCCCGAGTGCGCGGGCGAGGAATCCGACGGCGCGAACCAGAGAGCCCTTGTGCAGGAGCTTCTCGAGGTCCTTGGTGGCCACGTCGTCGCCATCGCGACCACGCGTCTCGAGCGCCTTGGTCATGCGCTCCAGCATCTGCTTCCAGGAAGGGACTCCGATTCCCGCACCGACGACCAGGGCGGCTTTGCCCGACCGGATCTGTTCGATGAGAGTCTCGGGGATCGTGTGCTCTGGCATCCTAAACCCCCAGTGACGTTGTTGTTGCCGCGCAACCTATCCAGAGGGCGGACCTCTCGCAAGCGAAACCGACAGCGTGTAGGGTCCCCTTGGGACTGGTGCGGCTTCGTCGGAAGATCACAGTCGCGTTCTTCGGAGTCAGCTCGCTGGTCTCCGTGCTCCTCGCGCTGTTTCTCTACCGCTTCATCGAGGGCAAGCTCGCGGAGGATCTGCGTGATCGACTCGACAATCTGGCGCACGTCGGCTCCCACGCCATCGACCTGTCCGCCTACCGTGCACTGACTGCGCAACTGGGCACACACGACGACAATTCGGTCTCCGCGATCGAGCACGGCCCCGCCTACAAGACGATCTACGACCAGCTCCGGCTGATCCGCGCCGCCGACCCCGAGCTGATTCGCTTCGTCTACCTGCTGGCCCCGACCGACGACCCGGTCAACCCGAGGTTCGTCGTCGACGCCGACGTCCTCGACCTCCTCGGCAAGACAGCGCGCGGCGAGGAGCTTCCTGCGGGCGGGGAAATCTCGCACTTCAACAAGCCGTACGATGTGACCGAGGTCCCGCTCCTCGCGAAGGCGCTCGACGACTGCACGAGCCAGCTCGAGCTCGATTTCGTCTACGACCCGGTGTTCAAGGTCAGCTCGGTCTCCGCCTACCATCCTCTGCGCGGCCCCGACGGCTCGTCGCTGAAGGACGCAAAGGGCCACTGCCTCGGCGTGATCGGCGTCGACATCCTCGACACCGACATGCAGGCCGCCCTGTCGGCCGCCGGCGGCCTCGCGATCAAGATCTCGGTCGCGATGATCGCGGTCGCGCTGCTCGTCTCGATCGTCATGGGCACGCTGCTCACGCGCTCCGTCCTCGCTCTCTCGAACACCGTCAAGCGGTTCGCCGACAAGGACTTCTCCGCGCGAACGACCGGCACCCTGCCCCGGGACGAGATCGGGCAGCTCGGCGCCAACTTCAACGCGATGGCCTCGACAATCCAGGAGCACAACGAGAACCTCGAGGAGCTGGTCAGGCAGCGCACCAAGGAGCTGATCGCCGAGAAGCAGACCTCCGAGCGCTTGCTCCTCAATGTCCTCCCGGGCGCGATCGCGGACCGGCTCAAGGCCGGCGAGAACCTGATCGTCGACCGGTTCGACGCCGTGACCGTGCTGTTCGCCGACATCGTCGGCTTCACGTCCCTGTCCGCGCGCACCAGCCCCGAAGCGCTCGTCACGATGCTCAACGAGCTGTTCAGCGCGTTCGATCGCCTCGCCGAGAAGCACGGTCTCGAGAAGATCAAGACGATCGGCGACGCGTACATGGTCGTCGCCGGCATTCCGACCCCGATCGCCGATCACGCGATCGCGATGGCGCACATGGCGCTCGACATGATCTCGGCGATCGCGGACTACGCGAAGAAGACGAACACCGAGCTCACGATCCGGGTCGGCATGCACACGGGCTCCGTCGTCGCCGGCGTGATCGGCGAAAAGAAGTTCATCTACGACCTGTGGGGCGACACGGTGAACACCGCGAGCCGCATGGAGTCCGCCGGTGTTCCCGGTCGCATCCACCTCAGCGAGGTGACGGCGAACGCGGTCCGCCACGAGTTCGAGCTCGAGGAGCGCGGTCTGACGGAGATCAAGGGCAAGGGTCCGATGCCGACGTTTCTCCTCGTCGGACTCAAGCCCCGAGATCCCGCCCGCATCTCGCTCCAGCTCGGCTGACTTCGTCTGGTAAGGTCGCCCCGCTCATGTGGTCCGAGATCGTCGCCATCTACAAGGCGTCGAAGAAGAAGCGCGACATCAACCGGTTCACCGAGTGGATCGCTCGCCCACCTGCGGCCGTGCTCGTCTACTTCTTCGCGAAGACACCGATCACGCCGAACCAGGTGACGTTCCTCTCGGCGTTCATCGCCGCCGGCGCCGGCGCGATGTTCGCGCTCCTCCCGTTCTCGTACCTCTGGCTCGTCGTCGCGGTGCTCGTCTACGAGCTGTCGTTCGTCCTCGATTGCGCGGACGGCCAGCTCGCACGCATCCGCAAGATCGCCTCGCCGCTCGGTCACCTGCTCGACTTCCTGATGGACGAGCTCAAGGCGATGCTGATCTTCGGCTGCGTCACCGTGCGCCTGTGGCAGGAGATGGCCGACGATCGGATCCTCGTCGTCGGGCTCGCCGGTCTGTTCTGCCTCGCCTCCGGCCTCACGCTCACGTCGTTCACGCGGCGCCCCGAGTACGGCGCCAAGCCTCCGACCGAAGACGGTCAGCCCGCCGAGATCGGTGGTCGCAAGGGCATCGCGGCGCTCGTCCTCACGCCGATCGAGCTCGCGTCGCGCGTGGTAGTTCACTACCCGCAGTACATCTGGATCTGCGCCGTGACCGACCGTATGGACATCTACTTCTGGGCCTACGCGGGCGTGAACGCCCTCTACTTGCTGAAGACGCTCGCCGGCATCATGGTCCGCCTCGGAAGGTTCTCCTCATGACGATCAAACGCGCGATCCTGATCGCCGCAGGCCGCGGCAAGCGCCTCGGTGCGCACACGGAGGAGATTCCCAAGTGCATGGTGACGGTCGGCAGCCAGCCGATCCTTGGCTGGGTGTGGAAGGCGCTCTCCTCCGTCGGCGTCGACGAGCTCGTCGTGATCCGCGGCTATCGCGGTGACGTGCTCGAGACCTTCGTCCGCGCCCTCGTCCCCAAGGTCCACTTCGTCGACAATCCCGAGTGGCAGACCAACAACGTGTTGCTGTCGATGGCCTGCGCCCGTCGCTACTTCGACGAGCCGACGTACCTGACCTACTCCGACATCATCTTCACGCCCACGGTCGCGCGCACGGCCGCGGCCTCGACGGCCGAGATCGGGCTCGTGATCGACCGCGACTTCCGGTCGATCTACGACGGCCGCACCGAGCATCCCCTCGACGAGGGCGAGGTCTCCGACCTCATGCCCGACGGCACGGTCGCTCGCGTTGGCAAGCGCGCCCTTCCCGTTCCCGAAGCGATCGGCGAGTACATCGGCCTGGCGCGCCTCGGCACGCGCGGCGTCGCCACGGTCGCCAACACGCTCGACAACCTGACCATGCGATTCGCCGGCCGCGAGCACGAGCCGTTCCAGCGCGCGCAGACCTATCGCAACGCCTACCAGACGGATCTGTGGCAGGCGCTCATCGACGACGGCATCAAGATCGACCCGATCATGATCGATGGTCAGTGGCGCGAGATCGATACCGGCCAGGATCTCGACCGGGCGCGCCAGCTGGTAGAGTCAGCCGCGAAGGACTGGTCATGAAGCGTTTCCTCCTCGGTCTCGTCGTCTCCCTCGCAGCGGTGCCCTCGGTCGGCTGCAACAAGCCGAGCGAAGCGAACTGCCGCGCGGCGATCGGGAACATGCAGCTCCTGCTCGGCACCGAGCACCTCGCGCACGACTCGGACATCGAGGGCGAGGTCCGGCGCTGCAAGGGCGGCTCGAAGAGGAAGGCCGTCGAGTGCGCGATGAACGCGAAGTCGGTCGAGGATCTCCGCGGCTGTGACTTCATGCGGATTCCGGTCGGCGCTGGCGCGGGCACCGGCTCGGCAGCGGGCACCGGCTCGGCAGCGGGCACCGGCTCGGCAGCGGGCACCGGCTCGGCAGCGGGCTCCGGCTCGGCAGCGGGCTCCGCGACCGGCTCGGGCTCCGCGACGGGTTCGGCAGCGGGCTCCGCGTCGGGTTCGGCAGCGGGCTCCGCGTCGCCTGCGACCGGCAGCGGATCCGCGACCAAGTAGATCGATCGGGTTCCGCCGGCGCGCGCTCTCGGGCCGCGTCGAAGATCAGAGCACCCAAGACCCCATGAGACCCAAGAACGAACGGGATCAGAGCGACGGTGGGACGCGCGCCACCCACCGTCTCGGCTTGGGTCCCTTGGGTTCTTGGGTGCTCACCCTCTTCGGCCTCGCTGCGAACACGAAGCTCCTCCTCCGAGCGCCCCTCCTCCGAGCGCCCCTCCGAGCGCCCCTCCTCCGAGCGCCCCTCCGAGCGCCCCTCCTCCGAGCGCCTCTCCTCCGAGCGCCCCTCCTCCGAGCGGCCCCCATCCTTCTCGCACTCCTCGTGCACGCACCTGCACGAAGCCACGCCGAGCGCGCCACGCCGTCGACGCCACCGGCGATCGAGCTCGCGGGCCTCGCCCCTCCGCCCGGCGACGACGCGCGCGAGGCGATCGCCCTCGGCCCGGCAGGCCAGGTGTTCGCGCCCAACGCTGCGGGCGGCTGGCTGCGCGAGCAACCAACGACGATCGCGGATCGCATCAGCGTGATCGGCCGCGCGGGCGGCCAGGTCGTCGCCCTCGGCGGAGGTGTCGCGTTTCGCCTCGCGCCGAACGGCTGGACCGCGATCCGGATCATCCTCAAGGGCAAGACAATCATCAGCGCCGGGCGCCAGTCCGTCGCCGCCGTGGGTCGACAGCTGTACGCGATCGACAAGGCCGCGCTCGGCGAGCCGACCAAGCTCGCCCTGACGCCGTCGGCGGTGCTCGCGATCGGCTCGGGCAAGGGCACCGTGATCGCCCTCGACCGGGGACTGTTCCGCGTCGACGGCGCGCGGCTGACGGCGATCAAGCGTGTCCCCCGACGCGTCGATCGACTCATCAGCGACCGGTGGGCGCTGGTCAGCAACGGCGCCGTCGATCTCAGGAGCGGCGTCACCACCCCGTGGCCGAGCGGTCTCTCGATCGCGACGGCGGCGAGCGGACCCAGCGAGGGACTGGTCGCCGTGGGCGTCGTGTCTTCGGGTGGTGCAAAGCGGCTGGAGCTCGTCACGCTCTCGGGCAAGAAGCTCGTGCGGGATCCGGTACCCGAAGGGATCACGGGGACCGCCGTGGGCGTAGCTCTCGATAGTTTCGGCCGTGCCGTGATCGCGCTGCGCGACGGCAGGATGGCGCTACGCGAGGGTGGGGTCTGGAGCGTCGTCAGCGTACTCGAGGCCCTGCCGGCGGCTCAGCCGGGTGCCCCTCCGGCGACGTCGCCCTGAGTTGCGTCGACGAACGCGGACACGGTACCCTTGCCCGCTACGGCATGGCTCCGCATGTATTGGTCGCCGACGACGATGCGTGGATCCTGCGCATGGTCGCGACTGTGCTCGAAAAGCGGGGCTACAGCGTGGAGACGGCTGTCGACGGCGAGGAGGCGCTGCAGAAGGCGCTCGCGCGGACGCCCGATCTGCTGATCACCGACGTGATGATGCCGAAGATGGACGGCTGGTCGCTCGTGCGCCAGCTGCGATCGCACGGCGAGCTCGCGATGCTGCCCGTGATCTTCTTGACGGCGCTGTCGTCCGAGGACGACCGGATCCGCGGGTTTCGACTCGGTGCCGACGACTACGTGTCCAAGCCGTTCCGGTTCGAAGAGCTCGACCTCCGCGTCGCGAAGACGCTGCGGCGCACGCAGACGACCGTCCAGGAGACCCGCGAGCAGCTCGGTGGATCGAGCCTGCGCGGTGACCTCTCCCACGTCGGGCTGTCGTCGCTGCTCGTGCTGATCGAGATGGAGCGCAAGACCGGGCTCTTGCAGCTCCGCGCCCCGAACGGACCGTCGGGACAGATCCTGGTGCGCGAGGGCAAGGTCGTCCATGCGCGCCTCGACGACTCCGAGGATCCGGTCGACGCAGAGTGCGTCTACTACTTGCTGACGTGGGGCGCCGGCGAGTTCGAGTTCACCGCGTGCCTCGTGGAGGGCGCCGATCGAGTCGGGGTGTCGACGACGCACCTCCTGATGGAGGGCGCGCGCCTGATGGACGAGCAGAACGATCCGGCGCAGGGCACCCAGAAGGTCCTGACCGTCCCGCCGATCTCGTCGAACAATCCCGACGACAGCTGGTAGCTACGGCAGCATGACCTGGGTCCACGCGTTGCGACGCGCGCGATCGTTGACGCCGAGCTCACCCGCACCGTTGTTGCCGGTGCACCAGACCGACCCGTCCGCGCGCTGCGCGCAGCTGTGGAAGCGCGCGATGGCGAGCCCCGTCCAGTCCACGAACGATCCCGACGGTGCGGACGTCGGCGCGTCGACGTTGTCGCCGCGACCGAGCTGGCCCTCGACGTTGCGGCCCCAGCACCGCATCCCACCCGACGCAGCGATGCCACAGCCGTGGAACGTATCGATCTTGGCGTCGATCCACAGCGCCCCTGCGTCGATCAGCTCTGGTCGATCACGCTGCATGGTGGTCGCGAACCCGAGCACGCCATTGTCGGCTCCCCAGCCCCACAGCCGACCGTCGCCCCGGATGGCGATCGTGCTCTGCTGCCCCGCGCTGAGATGTCCCCAGGGCCCGTTGTCGATCAAGGTCATCATCACGATCTGGGCCGGCGCCTGGGCACCCGAGCTGAGACTCGGTGTTGCGTCCGCTCCCGCTCGCGCTGGAAGCGGCGATCGCGACCATGTGCCCCTGGCCGACCGCGACGGATGACCAGGTGGCGGAGCCGACGCGCACGGGAATCGTCACCGGACCCGTAGCAGTGCCCTGGGCAAGCTGGCCCTCGGAATTGACGCCCCAGCACCACAGCGTCCCGTCGACGAGGACGGCGCAGGTCGACTCGAACTTCGAAACAACCGTGCGCACGCTGACCGGAAGCGCGACCTCCGTCGCGACGGCGGTCGACGCCGGCACCGCACCGATCCCGAGCTGCCCCATCGAGTTGTCGCCCCAGCACCAGAGCGTGCCGTTGTCCCGGACCGCGCAGGTGTGTGACGCGCCGGCGGTCACCGTGAGCCAGAGCGCCGTCGGCTCGACGCGCGCGGGCACGAGAGATGAGACGAAGTTGCCGAGGCCGAGCTGACCCGCGGTGTTGTCGCCCCAGCACGACAGCTGCCCGTCGAGGAGCGCGCAGCTGTGCGCCAGCCCCGCTGCGACCGCGCGCGCTGTGCCCGGGGCCGCATCCACGTCGGACGGAGCGGGGGCGTCTCGCGGCAGCTCGCCGAACCCGATCCGCCCGCACCCGGCGAGCAGCGACATCCCGAGCACCAATCTGCCCTCGCGCACGCGGCCTACGATGACAGAAGCTCGTCCGCGAGCTTCTTCACGAGCTGAGCGTCCGCACGATCTCCGTACAGCTTCTTCATCGCGCCGATGATCTTGCCCGCCATCTTGGGATCCTTGGCCGGCAGCTCGGACACGGCCTTGGTGACAGCCTCGCGCAGCTCGGCCTCGCTGATCTGCTTGGGCAGGAACGTGCTGCACCAGGCGATCTCGAAGTCGAGCTCGGCGACTTGCTCCTTGCCGCGCTCACCGGCGTTCACGTAGTCCACGCGCGCCTTCTCCATCGAC
>JANOPP010000119.1:0-27957 GCA_031421915.1 Myxococcales bacterium
CGTGCCCGTTCGGCGGCCGCTGCCGTCGTAGCTCAGCTCAGTGTACAGCCCCTCGAACGGGCCGTCTCCGAACGCCTGCCAGCCGCGGAGCTGGCCTCGGTATCCGCCGTCGTCATACGCGAACACCTCGCGACGCGAGGCAAACAGATCCAGGTCACCCGCGCTCATCGCGCGCGGAGCGAGCTGCTTCTCGACGACCCGATCGAGGTCGTCGTAGATCAAGGTCGTCCGGTACTGCGACCCGTCCATCAGCGGATTGGGCGACGGAACCTGCTCGGTCTCGACGTTCCCGTTCTTGTCGTACGTGTACTTCCACTCGCGCGTGCCGCGCGTGATCCGCGTGCGCCGACCCGCGAAGTCGTGCGCGAGGGAGGTCACCACCCCTTGCGGATCGGTGATCGACGCGACGCGATCGTCGGGCGCGTACGCGTACGTCGTCACCGCCCAGGTGTCTGGCGTCGCGGTCAGCTCGGAGACCTTCCACAACCGGCCGAGCTTGTCGGTCTCCGACTTCGTCGACGCAAGGACGGCCGGGCTCGGCGCGACCTCGACGGTCGTCGTCGTCGTACCCGCGTAGGTCAGGTCGACGCCGGTCACGAGCGGGCCCGGACGCCGGAGCGTGAGCGGGCGGCCGAGCGTGTCGAACGTGTACGTGTACGTCACCGGGGGCGCCGCCGCGAGTGCCGAGGGATCCGGCACCGACACGCTCTGCAGCGTTCCATCGTTGCGATACACGTAGCTCGTCACCTGGTCCGCTGATGCGGGGTCTTGCACGAAGACCGTCGTCCTGATCGGCCGACCGTGACCATCGATGTCGGTCGTCTGCTGCCGCCACAGCGACGGGGTCCGCAGGTGGTCGACCAGCGTCTGCGAGATGACCGAGGTCGGGATCGATCCCGAGGGCGCATCGACGTAGGTCCTCTGCTCGAGCTTGAACAGCTCGTAGACGTAGACATAGCCATCGTTGTCCACGCCCGAGGTCGCCCACAGCTCCTTCGTTCGCCCCAGACCGTCGACAACAACCTTGGTCTGTTGCTTGGCCGGGTGGAGCGCGTCCGGCGCCGGGCAGTCGGGCATGCCCGTGAGGCACGTCCGCTCGTTCGGCCCGTTCGTCTCGAGAGTCACGCCGGTGCCGTAGTCGTACTTCGACTCGATCGTATGTTTGGCCTCGTTGGTGGTCGCCGCGACGAACAGCTCCTTGGCATCGTAGGCAAAGCTCGTGTTCGTCGAACTGGCCGCGTTCTGCTTGGGCTTCCAACGCTCGATGAGGTTGCCCGTGCTGGGCTTGTACTCGTACCGCGTGATCGACCGCGTGGCGTCAGTCGCGTCGGACCAGGTCTCGTCGGTGAGCTTCTGTCCCGTGGTGATGTTCCACGTCGAGCGGTGCTTGCCAAAGGTCACCCACGCACCCGAGACCCGATGCTGCTTGACCGTCTCATAGGGGCGCAGCAGGTACTTGGTCGGCGAGACATCGAGTTGGTAGGTTGTTACGTTCTGACGATCGCCGTCGGCTGCAGAGGTACCTGGCTGGAGTAATGTGGTGCCCGACACGATCGCCAAGTCATCAGTTGCGACGCCGTTGTCGGGAACCCCGATCCAGCTCGTCGTTGTCCGTGCATAGCCGGGTGCTGCCGCCGATGTGCATGCGGCCTCAGTGCTGCCGTTGGCGCACACAAGGTGCTCGGAGAGGGTCGGGTGGTACGTCGTGACCGTCCCGCCGAACAGCGTGAAGCTGGCAAAGGTGGTTTTGTCGGCCGAGCGCAAGCTCGTCGCCGTCGCATCCGCGTAGACAAGGCTCGCGGTCAACCGACCACTCCAGTCGACGTTGAAACCGTAGCGCTGGATCGTGCGCGCACCGCTCTGCGCGGTGGTTTGAACCTCTTCGAACCCGCGGAAGCCGTAGCGGTTCGCGTCGTCGGGAGCCCAGTGCGGGTACCAATAGCGATACGAGGTCGTTCCCGTCGTGCCGGCGAACGAATCCGCAGTCGCGACGCTCTTCACGACCCACATCGCGCGCGGGCTCGCCTTCGGGCAGCCCGTGCTCGATGCGCCGAGGCACCAGAGATCCGTTGCGAATACCCCCGGCGCCTGCGTGACCGTCGGCGTTGCGACGTTCTCGTGCATCTGCGCATACGTGATCGTCGTCGTCGCGCCGCGGCCGTTCGTGATCGTCGTCAGGATGCGCGGCGGTTGCGCCGTGTTCTCGCGAACGCGCTTGAGCGCCTGAGTCACTGCCTCGAAGTACCAGTTCTCGGCGAATCCGTTGCCGTCGAGGTCGATGAGGTCGCTGTCGAGCTTCCACCAGTACGGTTCGTCGGTGACAGGGCTCGCTCCGGTGTTTGCCGCTGACGTGTTGCGCCGGATGCCGTCGTGCACGGCGGCCACGGCGTTGGGATATGGATTGCTGTTGAACGAAAACTGGCCTCCATTGTTCCAGTAGACAACCGCCGTTGGCTCGATCGCGACGACGTCGGCACGACCGTCCTGGTCGAGGTCGACCGTTCGAAGCTTCGAGCGCGCAGTTCCGGCGAGAATGACACTCCCCGCGCCCGACTCGGTCACGGTGTGCAACATGTCGTTGCCCGGCTTCACCGTCGATGGTGTGTCGATCTCGCCCGCGAGCGTCGGCGACGCCGAAAACGTCTGCAGTTGCGTGCCGTCGTTCATCGTAACGTTCGCGTTGAACGAACCCGTGAGACCAAGCCACTGGTCGGTCAAGCCGTCTGCGTTCAAGTCGAGGAGACCGCGAGCATTCTCGCTGTAAGGGTTTCCCAGACCGGTGAACCCCGCGAACGCGTTGGCGCCCTGCTGGTAGGTTCCGCCACCGTTGTCGCGGGTCGGGAAGAAGTAGCGGCGAGGCAGAAATCCGCCGTTCCCGTCGCCGAGCCACACGTACCAGCCGTGCGGGTTTCCGTTGGCCGTGTTCTTGCCGTGCGCGAGCGCGTCGAGGAAGCCGTCGCCGTCGACGTCGAGGATCGTGTGGTTCTCAGCGATCATCGTGGAACCGTTGACCGCCGCGTCGCCGGCGTCGGACTCGAGCGGAATCGGCTGATACTTGACCGTCGGCACGGTCGCGAAGTTTCCTGCCCCGCGGTTCCAGTAGATGAACCAAGGATAAAGTCCCTCACAACGTGTGTAGGGAGCGCGCCGCGGCGTTGCCTGCGACGTACCTGTGCCCGCGGGGCGCGCGAGGATGTCGAAGCAAGCCGCCGAGCTCGCGCCGGTCAAGACAGTGTTCACCTCGGCCCAATCCCAGGTGCACAGTCCGCCGACACACTCGCGCGCCCCGTCGAGATCGCGACCGACATCCTTGCAACGATCGACTTGTCCGGCGGCTGGACATGCGGGCCATTCGCCCATGCCGGGAATTCCCGAAATGCTCGGCTCGCCGTTGCTGAAGCCGCCCGGGAGATTTCCGCGCTCGATATCGTAGACCCCGATGTTTCCGTGGACTGCTGCCACAAGTTCTGGAAGCGCGTCGTTGTCCATGTCGAGCCACCGGTAGGCGAGATATGTGCGGTAGTGACCGCCGGTCTGGCCGACCCCGGGTGGACACTCGGTTCCGCCGACCGGGCAGTACTGCTTGGCGGGGAGTGCAGGAGTACACGTGCCGCCCATGTGGCAGCCTGGCGAGTTGTTCGAGTTCTGAAACGCGGTGACTTGGCCGTTCAGCGCGCAGTGCTCGTAGTTGTCGCCGTCGCGCCATGCATTCGCACCACCGAGATGTGAAGCAGCACCCTGATTCGCTGCGCCGCGCCACTTGAGACGCGGCAACGGTATCGTCGCCGAGCCGCTAAAGCTCACGTTGCCCGCCGCATCAGGCCCGTTGTTGCGCTGCCAGGTAGCACTGCAGTTCGTGATGGTCGAGGCTGGATCCGCGTGAGTGTTTTTGAGTCGGTCTGGTAAACCGTCGCCGTCGATATCGATCATCATCGCTTCGACGCTCGGCCACCGATCATCCAGACGCCGGTAGCCCCAGCCGAGGTTGTACTGTTTCGTCGCCAGATCGAGCCACGGAACACTCGGTGGGTTGGCCTGGCTCGTTAGCGTAGGCACCGCTCCGTAGCCGAACGTCACAGGTGGCAAGTCGACGCGTTGGATGTTGTTGCCGATCCACGCGCTCTCTTGGATCGACGTCAGAGAGCGATACGGCGCGTGATGCCGGTTGCACTGCTCGGTCTGCGCGTCGTAGCCGAGCGTGATCACCCGCGTGTGCTCGGGCGCGCCCGGCTGACCGATCGGAAATGCAGTCGCGGTGATCGTGGTGAGCTTGCTCGCGCCGGTCACGACGACTTTGCCGGTGCGGTAGTCGCGGAATGAGCCCGGGTAGACACCGCTCGCGCAGGCCAAGACCTCGCTCCAGGCGAACACGACGCTCGCGAACGGCTGATTGACGCCGGCGCTCGCGTTGTAGCCCCAGCTGATGCTGGCAATCCGGCACTCGCCAGTTTGGACGCCTTGCGAGTACGAGAACTGCACCTCGTTGCCAAACGGATCGGACATTGTCGTCAGCGGCGAGTACTGCGCCGATACCGATGGGCACCCTGTCGTCCGCGCGGTTTCGCCGAACCGCAGGACAGTTCCGTCGGTACGGCGGACGCGCCAGTGGTATCCTTGAGCTGAATGCATCCGCTCGTACCGCGCGTAACTGGTGTCGTTCTGCGCGCGATACACGGCATAGACGCCGCTGTCCGTGGGCTCCGCCGTCGAGACGAGGGGCCGTCCGCCGGCGAGCGAGCTCACGAATCGGTCGTCGGCCAACGGATCGAGCCCCTGTTGCTGTTGTTGTTCGACCTCGGGCGAGCGCGTCCGCAGACGACCGTAGGAGTGGTCCTCGGAGATCATCGGCAGGTCTAGTGACCAGCCCGCAGCGATTCCTCCATAGATCGAGCCCTGCGACGAGTAGCCCAGCGAGATCGTAGGGGCCATTCCATTGCGACCGGGTGGAACGGCCACTGAGTACGCATATGTCATCGCCCCGGTCTGGGTCGCGACAGAGGCATCACCTGTCTTGAGCGAGGACGCCTTTGGCACGTCTGCACCCAGGACGGGAGCAGGCATCGAAAAAATGTCAGCCGGTGCGGAGTTTGCTGGTCGAAGCGTGAGTCCGGTGACGACCGCCATCAGCGCGGCGGTGCTGCGGACGAGCGCGGTTCGCTTGCTCGCTCTCACTGGCTTGCTCCCGCCGAGCAAGCAGCGGCGCTTGCACCATCGCGGGCTTGGAGCGCGCACGTGATCGACGCGTCTGGCAGGTTGGCGCACGCGGCGAGGAAATCGCTGCCCATCGCGGCCACGTGAGCCGTGCGATGCGCTTCCTTGTCGATGCTCTCGACGCCAGCGAGGCGAAGATCGACGAGATGTTCGCGCAGGCGCTCGCAGCGCGTGACCGGCGCCGGGCCTGGCGCGTCGTCAGCTTCTTCGGTGCCGCAACCGACGACGAACAACAGCACGAGCAGGGTTTCCTTCATCGCTCCCCTAACGCTGGACGTGGATGTGCACTTGCGACCGGACACGGCGGCCGACGATCAGGCCGCTCACCGCACTGAGCGCTACGATTCCTCGACGAGAAAACGGCTGTAACTACGAGGCGCGAGGAAGACCGTCAACGCCCCCCATCGTCCTCTCTGTTACAGGATCGAGATCCCCATCCGCAACCATGATCACAGCAGAAATCGAGAACCTCGATCGTCGTGTTACGTCGCTGATGCACTTTGCACCAGCGAGACTCTGCGCCGCGCACTCACACGTGCAAGCAGTTGTCGGCGCCGAATCAAGAACGTGACGCACACTGAGCTTGATCCACTCCTGTGGCCACACCGCGAGAGGCGGGTACTGTGTCGAAGATGGCAGCGAAGCGCGCGAAGCGTCAGTTCACGGATGAGTTCAAGGCGGGCGCGGTGCGCCTGGTCCTTGAGGAGGGGAAGACGATCGCCTCGGCTGCGCGCGACCTGGACATCAGTGCTTCGGTGCTGCGGACCTGGGTGCAGCGAGCTCGAGCCGACCGCGGAGAGGGCAGGGCCGGGTTGACCAGCGAAGAGCGTGCCGAGTTCGCAGCGATGCGCAAGGAGCTACGGGTCGTGCGGATGGAGCGCGACATCCTAAAAAAAGCCGGGGCCTTCTTCGCGAAGGAGAACGCATAGGTTTGCGTTCATCCAGACGGAGAAGGCCCAGTGGCCGGTGACAGCGATGTGCAGCGCGCTGCAGGTCTCGACGTCCGGGTTCTACGCGTGGCAGCGGCACGTTCCGTCGGAGCACGAGAAGAAGGACATCCGGCTCAAGGTTCTGATTCGCGAGTCGTTCGACAAGAGTCGCAAGACCTACGGCAGTCCGCGCGTGCTCGTGGATCTCGCCGACGAGAAGGTGGGACGCAATCGGATCATCCGCCTGATGCAGCTCGAGGGAATTGTGGCTCGCGTTCGCCGACGCTACCGCTCGACGACGATGAGCGACCACGACCAGCCGATCGCGGCGAACGTGCTCAATCGCGAGTTCGACGAGGCCACGGCGCCGAACCAGCGCTGGGTCGGCGACACGACCGAGATGCTGACCACGAGCGGGATCGGTTTCGTGCGCAGCCGTTTCTGGCCGGGCCGTCACTTCGTCGATCTGCTGGACCTCAACACGCAGGCCGCGCGGTGGCGGGACGACATCGCGAACAACCGAGTCCACGAGGAGACCGGCAAAGTGCCCGCGCTCGTCTTCCGGCACGAGGAGAAACGTCATCTCAAGCCGATCTCCGATGCGGCCTTCGACGTCGACGACGTCGAGACCAGCACGGTGACGAAGACCTTTCGCGTGACCTTCGATCGCAACCGCTACAGCGTGCCGTGGCGGCTCACCAGCCAGACCGTCCTGGTGCGCGCCGACGATGACACCGTCGCGATCTTCCTCGGACGCAAGCAGGTCGCGGTGCATCCTCGGTCGTGGAAGGCTGGCGAAGACATCGAGCATCCCTCGCATCGCGAAGGACTCCTGCAACAGAAGCCACGCGCTTGGTACTACGATCCCCTCGGACTTCCGCTGCACCGCTATCGCTTGGCCATCAGCCTGGTCGAGTCGCGTGTTCCTGACTTGAAACTGTGCAGACGGATCTCCCGTGTTCCGTGCTTCTCCGTGGACGCGTGCTGCGCTCCATACCCCGCGGGAATCTTCAACGACCGCTTCGGACCGCTTCGTCGAGGATGTTGCCTTCGCCGTGACATGAGCGGCTGGCTTCCCTGTTGTGAGTCTGTCGAGGCTGCAAGCTTCACTTCATGTTGCGGCCCACGTCCTTGCCTCCCGGTGTTCCCGGGCTCCTGACGTCGCGCTTCGGCCTCCGAGATCTCTCTCGGCTCCGGCGACCTGCTACTTGGCGCTCCGATGCTTACCAAGGCGGGACTTGCACCCGCGGGAGAAGCGCAGCTGGACTCCTTCGGGTCTAACGACCCGTTGTCGTCTTCACGGCGCACCACGGTGCGACCCTACCCCACGACTCTCTTGACGTGGCCGGCGCAACCGTCACCCTTGAGGGGTGAGCGATCCCGATCCATTGGTCGAGGAGATGGTGCGCGCCCGACGCGATCGCCTCCCGCTCGTGATCGCGGCCGCGGTCGGGATCGTCCTCGGAGTCGCCCTCGCGATGGCAACATTCCTCGGTGCGCTCGACCGCGGCGACACGTACCACACGCGCAATCACGCGGCGTTCGCGGTCTTCGGCCCGCTGCTCGGCTGCATGGCGATCGGCTTCGTCGTCCATCGCTTGCGCAGCCGCAGACGCCGTTAGATTCGACGCCGCCGGCGGTGCGACTCGCGCGCACCATGCCGCGTCCGGATCTCGTGATGCTGTCGCTTCGCGCTGCCCTCGCCTGCTCGCTCCTCGCCGCCTGTGGTTCGCCCGAGGGCGGCGACGGTCCTCCCGGACCTCCGGGCGAGATGGGCGAGCGTGGTCTCGAGGGACCGCAGGGTCCACAAGGACTTCCCGGTACACCCGGCGGCGCGACCGGCCCTGCAGGTCCGCAAGGTCCGGCGGGTCCCGCGGGCGCGACCGGTCCCGCCGGTGCGATGGGCGCGACGGGACCGCTGGGTCCGATGGGCGTCATGGGCCTGCTCGGTCCCGCCGGCATGACCGGACCGCAGGGGCCGATGGGAATCGCGGGCTCGACCGGACCGCAAGGTCCCGCGGGATCTGGAAACCCAGGACCTGCCGGTCCCTCCGGACCTCCCGGCACGCTCTACGGCGAAGCAGCGTCCGCGTTCGCCGGCTTCACCACCGCGACGACGACCGGCGCCGCCGGCGGACGCGAGGCGATGCACGCGCGCTGCGCGAACGAGTTCCCCGGTGGCCACATGTGTCACTACGGCGAGTATCAGCTCGCGGCGAGTGGCATCGCCGTTCCGTCGAACGGTGCCTGGATCGACTTCTCGTGCATCGAACAGAACCAGGGAGGAACCGTCGAGTCGGGTCGACTCGGCTGCGGCTCGTACTCGGGCTCTCCCGATGGCGGTCGATCGACACCGGATGCGAGCGGCGGTAACTGCACCGCCTGGACAGCCTCGGGTCCCGGCACGCAGACCGGCATCATGCTGCACCCATCCCTCGCGATCTCTGGCCCCTGTACGGACTCGCGTCCGATCGCGTGCTGCTCGACGCCGTACCGCGAGACGTTCCGCGGCTTCTCGACCGTGATGACGACCGGAAACGCCGGCGGTCGCCCCGCGATGCACGCGATCTGCGCGAACCAGTTCGCCGGCAGCCACCTCTGCCATCACGCCGAGTATCACCGCGCGACGCCGGCGGTCACGCCACCCGCAGGAGGCGTGTGGATCGACAACTCGTCGTTCAACTCCGCGACGGAGAACGGCGGGGCGATGGCAACGTCGGGGCGCAGCACCTCGCCGACCGGATCGTGCGCGAGCTGGACCGATGCAAACGCCGCGCGTCAGGGAACGACAATGACGCCCGCGAACAGCGTGAACGGTTCGTGCGGCACGCAGCGTCCTCTCGCGTGCTGCGGTAGCTAACCACTACTGACGAAGAATGATCAGCTCCACGCGGTTGTTCTGATCACGCCCCTTGGCCGTCCGGTTGTCTCCGATCGGCTGAGCACTGCCGAGGCCACTGACGGCGAAGCGCTTCGAATCGAGGCCGCGCGTGACGAGCGCGTTGAAGACCGCCTGCGCTCGCGCGTTCGACATCACCAGATTTGCATCGGCGCGGCCCTTGCTGTCCGTGTAGCCGACGATCTGGACCGCGTACGTCGGGTACTTCTTCAGGAGCGCAACCACACCGTCGAGCACCGGCTCCTTGCCCGAGGTGATCGCGGTCGCCTTTGGCTTGAAGGCCCCGACATACGTGAGGATCAAGCGCGTGACGTCTCCCTGCTTGTCGAGCCGCACGGTGATTCCGGACAGTGCGGCCGCTTCGGCGCCGAACGCCTCGTCGCGGGCCTTGCGATCCTTGGAGTCGCTCGTCTTCATGTACTCGGGCTTCGCCGTGGCGAACGCCTGCTCTGCCTTCTGCTTGGCCAGGTCGGCGCTCGTCGCGGCAGCGGCGATGTTGCCACCATCGAGCTCGCTCTTTGCGCGAGCGATCATGTCGACGGCAGCCTGGTACTCCGCCTTCGCATAGGTCCTGGCCTCGACCGTGTCGGCCGTCTTGAGCGCGAGATCGGCAGCGGAGATCTTGTTCTGCGTCTCGCCGCGCTGCTTCTGCTGCGCGAGCTCGGCGGCGAGCTTCTGCTTCTCCTGCTCCGCCTTGAGCTTGTCCTTCTCGGCGCGAGACGTCGCGGAGGACAGCCTCTCGAACAGAGCGATCTGTTCCTGGACCGCGATCAGGTCCTTGTTGACCCGTGCGAACTCCTTCTCGCTGGCTGCGAGCTCCTTGTCGGACGCCTTGATGCGTCGCTCGGCCTCCACCTGCTCGAAGTTGGCGATCGCGGTCTTGAGCTTGATCCAGCCGATCAGCGCTTCCCGTCGGGAGTCCTCCATCTCCTCGTCTTCCCAGGCGGCCTTCGCACGGCGCTGCCGGAGATCCGCCTCCTTGACGAGGTCCGGGGACTGGTTGGCCGACGCTTCGGCTTCGTTCGTACGGCGGAGCGCCTCGAGCGTCTCGAGCTCGGGGGGCTTGGGCCGGGCACCGCCGCACGCGGCGATCAGGATGAGGGCAAGGATCGCGCGGCTCATTTGGCGTTCATCTCCATCGCCTTCTTCTTGACGAGCCCGTCCTCGAGGGCCTGTTTCACGGTCTTCACCTTGGCCTTCGACTCCATCACGGCCCGCTCCTTGTTCGTCGCCTCCTCGGTGAACTTGGAGACGGCGATCTTCAGGCGGATCAAGTCTGCCTGGGCCAGACAGCGGTCGAGCACCTCGCGGGCGCGACCCGACTTGTTCACGGCCTCGTCGAGCCAGGTCTTGAGGAGCGCGATCTCGTCGGCGACGACCTTGCGGGTGTCGAGGGCCTGTAGATCGCTCGCTGCCGACTGCTGCGCCTTGATCTCGCGCTTGATGTCGGCCGAATCAGCGAGCGCCGGGCCTGCCGAAGCCAGGAGGGCGACCGTCGAGAAGAGAAGGGACCGTCTCATGGCCCGAACAGTATCAGTAGATCAGGGGCGCGGGAGACAGACGGACTTCGACGTGAACGGCGAGCCGAAGCGCGCCGTGACGGTGCACGCCATGTCGCTCGGGCACTCGGACGCATTCGAGCTCGGCGTGCACTGGCGGACGCACGAACCGGCAGAGGCGGCGAGCGCGGGGACGTTGGCGCAGAACGTGTCGGCGTAGCCAGGCTGATCGGCGCAGAAGCGCTGACATGCCATCGTGCAGACGCCGGGCTTGGTGGCCGTCGCGCCGGCGCACGTGGTGCCGCTGCTGCAGTCGGTGGCGGTCAGGCAGTGGTCACCGATCCAGCCGGGCGACTTCGGGAGGCAGACGTTCGCCTTCACGGCGGGGTTATTGAAGCGCGTGGTGGC
Organism: Myxococcales bacterium; assembly: GCA_031421915.1. Taxonomy (GTDB): domain Bacteria; phylum Myxococcota_A; class Polyangia; order Haliangiales; family Haliangiaceae; genus JABFXX01. The sequence continues at coordinate 10,947 of JANOPP010000119.1, forward strand.
AGGCGCGATCTGGAAGTGATCGTAGGGGCGGCACTCGAAGTTCTCCGCCTGCGCCTTGTTCACACACATGCCCATGCCGGCGGCGTTGGGATCGGCGACGCAGAACGTCGACGGCGAGCCCGCGCGATCGGCGCACGTCGACGTGCAGCGCGCGCTGCAGAAGCCACGCTGGGTGAGCTTGTTGGTGGCGCAGAAGCCGCCGGAGAAGTTGCAGTCAGAGCTCTGCGAGCAGACGGAGCCGACCCACTTGTTCGCGAGATCGACGCGCGTTCCCTCGGGTGTGCGCTCGGGCTCGCGCTGCAGCTTCACGGGGACCTTCGCGACGCCCTTGATGCGCGCGTAGACCTCGAGGATGTCGGCGGCCTGCATGCGGAAGCAGCCGTGCGAGACGTAGCCGCGGCGGAGGGTGCCGCCATTGGGCGCGCGGAAGTTGTCGATCGGGCCGTGGATGCCGTAGTTGCCGTAGAAGCTGAGGAACGGGAGGCCCGCGAACACCGGAGTCTTGATGCCGGTCACCTGATCGGTCAGCCACGTCTTGCACGGCTGGATGGTCGCCGGCGTGATCTGAAAGTCGCTGCGACCGGTGGCCGCGATCGGGAAGTAGGAGAACGACTCGCCGAACTCGCCACTCGTCGGGTCGGTCTCGATCTGACCGGGACCGACGGGAAACACCTTGTCGTAGCCGCTGGCGGCGTCGGTGAGGCGCAGCGTCAGGCCGTCGATCGACAGCGTGATCTTGGGCTGCGCGAGTGGAGGGAGCAGCGGGAGAGGCTTGCAGTTGAGCGCATCGCCCCACTGGCCGTCGGCCTTCATGTCATCGGCGGAGACGTCGCCGAGCGGGAGGTCACCGCCGGGGGTCTCCTCTTCCTCGGGGAGATCATCGATGGGGCCCTCTGCACACGACGTGAACAGGGCGAGAGCAACCAGCGAGCGGAGGTACGTCTTCACGGCGACGTCGCGTGGTGCAAGCGCCGATCCTCGGTGTGCGGTTGCCGCACGAACGCCAACCCCGTGATCGATCAAGTGGCCACTCGAGTAGCCGGTGTGCGCCATCGCCGAGAGTAGCCACTCAGGTGGTCGGTCGACCCTGGCTCATCAGCGCCGCGATCGCCCGAGCGCCAGCGTCGGGTCCGCCCGCGAGCGCCGCGATCACGCCCGCCTGGTCGGTGGCGTCCTTGTTCTGCGACAGCTTGCGGGTCCCGCGCAGGACGTCGATCGACAGGGTTGCCCCGACGATCCCGCGGAGCTTGGCGGAGAGGACCTCGGGCGTCATCTTCTCGCTCGTCCACGGCGGCTTGCCGTCGATCCGTCCCTCGTGCTCGGCGCTGAGCTGATCGACGATCGCCCGCAGGGCCTGGTCGTCGATCGGAGCGAGCTCTCCCTCGATCTCCACCGCGACGTAGTTCCAGGTCGGCACCTGATCGGACGCCGCGTACCAGTCGGGCGACACGTATGCATCGGGCCCGTGAACGATCGCGGTAACCCGCACCGGCATCGCGCGCCCGAGCGGATTCGCGCGCGACAGGTGAAGCAGGCAGCGGTCTCCGTCGACGATCATCGGCGCGTGCGCGACGACGATGCGGCCCTCGATGGTCGCCGCGAGCGTCGCGAACGAACGCTCGGCCACGAACGACAACATCCCGCTGCGATCGTCCCAGGAGAAGATCGGAGCGGGATGCATCGAGCGGAAGAGTACTACTGGTCGGCGGTCTTCACCGTGAACGCGCCGGCCTGGTAGCCGTGCACGGACACGTGGAGCTTGCCGCTGCTCGTCGGGGTGTACGAGATGGTCTCGTTCCCCGAGCTCGTGTAGCCGCGCATCAGGTACGCAGCCGTCGTCGGTGCGCCGTTCATCTGGATGTAGAGGTCGACGTCCTTGGTCGACGTCGTACGGATGACGATGCGCTTGTTCGCGACCACGTCGAGCGAGTACGTCGCCATCGCGCCCTGTGCGACGTTGCCGCTCTGGTTGAGGTGCGTCGTGACCGGCGGAGGCGGCGGGGGCGGCGGCGTGACACCACCACCCTCGGTGTACGTGACCTTGAGCGCGAACGTCGTCGACGCGGCGTAGCCGTTGACGGCGACGAAGTACTTGCCCGGCCCGAGGAGCGAGCACTGCTCGTTCGAGCCGTTGGCGTACGGGCGGCAGTCGTACGCGGTCGCCGTCGGGGCGGCTTCCTTGCGGACGTACAGATCGGCATCCGCGTCGCCGGTCATCACCGCGGTGAGGGTCGTGCCGGCCGCGACATCGAACGGGCCGTACTGCTTCCACGCGCTCTTCACGACGGTGTCCGCCGCATCGAACGTCTTGACCGTGCCGCCAGTGCCGCCACCGGTCTGCATCGACATGTCGTAGATGGTCTTCACGTTCGCGTAGCTGATCTTGCCGCCCGCGACCGTGGTCACGTTGCTGCGGATCGGGAGCCACACGAAGTCGGGGTGCTGCTTCTTCGAGGTGCCGATCCACTCGCCGCCGATGATCTTGCCGGCCGCGTCGATCTCGAGGATGTAGTCGTAGCGATCCTGGTGCGTGTACTGGTCGATCGTCGAGCCGAGGTTACCGTCGCGCGAGGTCGGCGACTCGGAGATGTAGTCGACGTCCATGTGGACCTTGTAGAGCTTCGCGGCGTTCGCGTTGAAGACGTACGCGGTCGGGACCGAGCCGCCCGACGTCACGTTGATCGAGAAGTTCGACGGGGTCGTGCCATAGCCGTTGACGCCGACGAACACCTGCGTCGCGCCCGCGGGCACCGACAGCGTGCACGTCTCGGCGGGGCCGGTCTCGTACGGGCGGCAGTCGTAGGCGGCTGCCGTCGGCTCCGCGCCGAACTTGACGAACATGTCGGGGTCGCCGGTGCCGCTCATCACGATCGAGAGGTTCGTGCCCGCGGTGACGGGGAACGAGCCGAGCTGCGTCCACGCGCCGCCGGCGACGGTGCCGGTCTTCATCGTGGTGGTGCCACCCTCGGTGGTCACGCCGATCGCCTTGTTCGCGTCGATCGCGCTGATCTCGTCCATCGCGGTGATGCGGTAGCCGCGGAGTGGCTGGTTCCAGACTTCGCTGTCCCACGTGCGGTCGTAGACGAACGACGCGCCCTGCTTGCCGAGGTAGTTCGTCATGAGGACGTGGAACGTGCCGGGGTTCGTGTCCTTGCAGCTCGACGACGCGCCGTTCGGGCGACCGTACTTGTCGAACGTGACCTCGTTCGCGCTATCGAGTGCGTCGCAGCGCAGCGACACGAACTTGGTCTCGGTGCGATCGTGCACGAGCGTCAAGAGCGCCTTGATGTCCTGGACCTTGAATTCGACACCGTTGTAGGTGACGGCCTTCTTCGGCTCCGGGAGGAGAATCGCGGCGGGCGCCCATGCGTGGCAGATGCCCCACCACGTCGGGATGCAGCGACCGTTCGTCGCGCCGGGACGGATCGAGCACGACTCGCCGAGCGAGCTGTTGCACTGGCTGGTCGTCGTGCACGCGGTGCGCGTCGATTGCGCGTCGATGCCGTGATACTTCGAGACGGCATCCTCGACGCCGGTCTGGCCGAACGCCGTGCCGTACTTCGCCGACGGAGAAGCGCTCGCTTCGCCTGCCCACTTCTTGTTGATGCTGTCCTCGTAGACCGGCCAGTAGCTGCCGGCCCACGGGATGTTCGTCGCCTGACCCGTGCGCGGGAGCTCGGTCGCGCGGTACTCGAGCGCGTTGTTGAAGAGGTTCGGGTTGTCCGCCGTGCCCCACGCCTCGGCCTTGCCGTCGGGGCCGCCCTTCACATCGCTCTCGTCGGGCTTGTCGTCGCCGTCGGTCTCGTCGGTCACACACGCGCCACCGACGAGGCCAAGGCCAAGTACGAGGGCAGAGATCTTGATCGTACGCATTTTTCTAAGCTAGCTCCCTGAGGGTTGTCGTTCTTGGCGCGCCGCATGAGCACGCGCTGTGCCGGGGTGTCCGGTCTCCGGACGCTGCGAACTTTCGTTTGCAACTGGGCGTGACCAGCCAGATGCCGGTTCACGCTTCCCTGCGTCCGGACGTCGGCATGTGCGACGGAGTCGCATCAAATGGCGACTCGAGTTGCCGTTGGTGAAGAACGAACGACCCCAGCGCGAAGCGTCGGCCGAAAATGGCGTAGCGCGCCCCACGCTTCCTACGTGGTGGCGCGCCAGCGGTCGTACCAAGGCTGATCAGGGGCAGTTGTCGGTCGTGGTGCCGTCCGAGAGCTTCGTGCAGTCGGGGGTGTTCGAGAAGATGACGCCCTTGACCTGCTGGACGAGCGCCTTCGACGGGCGGTTGACCGCGTGCTGCGTCGCCGAGAAGTCCGAGTGCAGCTGCATGTGGAGCAGGAAGCGCTCGAGCTGCTGGTCGTAGCTCATCATCTCGAGCGGCGTGCGGACGTGAACTGCCTCGAACTGCTTCCACTTCGCCTCGATCCAGCCGTGGATGCGCCAGAACATGATGTTCGAGAGGTTGGTCTGCGGGTTACCGACGTCGATCGGCGAGGCGCCGTCCATGAACTGACCGTGCAGCCAGTTGTGGTTGCCCGCGCCCTTGGTGGCATCGCGCGAGTAGGAGCGGATCGCCGAGTCCTCCGGGTCGACCTCACCCGACAGGCGGAGCGTGGTCTGGAGAAAGTTGCCGAACTCGTCCTCGCTCGTGAACGAGCGGAAGTCGTTGATCTTGGCGAGGCCGGCCTTGAAGGCGTTGACGTCGCCACCCGCCTTCGTCAGCGCAGCGACAACCTCGGCGTCCGTCGTCCAGCCCTTGAGGACGTCCTTGAACTTGGTACGACCATCCGGGTCGTTGGAGACCGCCTCGTTGCCCCAGCGATCCGTCAGGTGGCTGATCATCGCGCGGTGCATGGCGAGGAACTCGAGCCCGTTGCCCGGGTCGCCTTCCTGCAGATCCGCCGCAGACTCACCAACGCGCTTGAGCCAGCCGCGACCCTGGTCCCCGAGCAGGTACCACTTGCGGCTCATGTGGAACACGATGTGGTAGTCGCCCCACTGATACTTCTCGAGGTACTCGTGAACGCTCTTGGGGATGATGTTCGCGATGTTCGCCTTCCACGTGACGTTGGGCGAACCGTCGGACTTGCCGTCTCCGCCGTCCATCTGGTCGTCCTCGACGACGTCATCGGTTGCACAACCGGTCCAGGACAGGGTGCCGACGAGAGCGAGTGCGAGTAGATGGCGCATGAGCACAGTTGTGTGCACTTCGTGCGCCACCGGGTTATCAACTGCAACTGGCTTGAATTGCCCGATTCCTGTCGAAGTCGGCTGCTCGAGTGGCCGGCGACAGTCGAGCCGATCGGCTCCTCCAATGGCCGCCTGCCAGTCGAGCGGCTAGGCTGCAGAGATGAAGCTCAAGGGGACGATCCGCCGCAATGACCTTGAAGGCGGCCACTGGACGATCGAGACGGACAAGGGCGACACCTACCAGCTCAAGGGCTCGCTCGATGGCGTGAAGGACGGGATGAAGGCGGAGGTCGAGGGCAAGGTCGACAAGGGTGCGATGGGCATCGGCATGACCGGCCCGCACTTCGACGTGCAGAAGCTCCACGCGCTCTGAGACAATAGCGCTCGGATGGGGCTCTCGATCATTGGATACGCGGAGTCCTCCGGCGAGCTTCGTGACGTCTACGATCAGATGCGTCAGCGGCCGATGCCACCGGCCTATCGCCCGATCCACGGCGGTGTTCCGGGGATCATCGAGGCACATAGCCTCGATCCCGCATTGATCGGGAAGGTCTTCGGCACGTCGACCACGCTCAATGGCGCAGGTCCTCTGTCGTGGCCGGAGCGCGAGCTCGTCAACACGCTGACGTCGCGACTCAATCAGTGCCTGTATTGAACGGCCTGTCACGCAGAGTTTCTGCGTGTCGCGCTCGAGGGTGAGCAGCCGGGGCTTCCGGATCAGCTGCTGGATTACCCGCACGCTCCGATCGAGGCGACGCCGCGGATGCGGATGCTCGGCGAGCTGGTGATCCAGGTGACGCAGACTCCGTGGACCCTGGCGCGCGCAGATCGAGATCGCGCGCACCTCGCGGGTCTCTCCGATGAAGACATCCTCCACGCGATCGCCCTGTCGGCGTACTTCGGTCATCTCAACCGGATCGCCGACGCGGTCGCGGTCCCGCTCGACTACAAGGTGACGCGAATGCCGCCCGCCACCGATCCGACTGTCGCCGCGATGGCACCATCGACGATCGCGGTCACGGGCCGCCCCGCCATCGAGCTCACGCGACGGCCCGCAACCTCAGCCGCGCTGACCGCGTGGCGTAGCTACATGTTCGATCGCGATGCGCCGCTGACCCGCCGCTCGCGCACCGTGATCGCGCGCTGGGTTGCGCTGTGGCTCGGCGACGGGGGCATCTCCGCGCCCGCGGATCTCACCGTCAATCCGATCGACGATGCGCTGCGCGAGCTCGCGGAGCTCGTGACGCTCGCGCCGTGGCAGCTCACGGATCAGAGCTTCGCGCGACTGCGCGCGGGCGGGTTCACCGACGCTCAGCTGTTCGACGCCGTCGCGGTCGCGAGCGCGACCGGCACGTTCTCGCGGATCACCGTCGCACTCGCGGCGATGGCACGCGAGCGCGGCTAGCTCACTTCGGGAGCGTGAACTGGACGGCGGTGCCGGCGGCGACACCGTCGGCGGGACACGAGACCTTGACGGTCTCGGCCTGCGCATCGATCACCGTACACACGAGCGTCTTCTCGGCGGCGGTGACCGAGAGGGTCCCGTCGGCAGCCATCTTCGTCCCAGCCGGAACCTTGAACGTCGCGACCATGAGATCCGGGCGCGCGATCGCAGCGAGCTTCTCGTCGACCGCGACCTTCTGACCAACCTTGGCGACATCGGCGAGCTTGCCGTCAGCTGTCGCCTTGATCGAGAGCTTGTCGAGCTCTGCCTTCTTGGTCTCGAGCTTCGCCTTCTTCTCGTCCTGCGGCTTCTTGAGCCGATCGAGCTTGGTCTGTGCCGCCAGGACACCCGCCGCGTTGTCGGGCTTCTGCTGCGCGTCCTCGAGCTCCTTGGTGGCGGTGTCGATCGCCGGCTGCGCGGTCTCGATCTGCTTGGTCAGGTTCGTGATCTCGGTCGTCAGCGGCTTGCCACCGGCAAGTGTCGCGACGAGGTCACCCGCCTTGACGTCCTTGTCGACGGCTTCGATCGTCTCGAGCGTGCCGGCGGCCGGCGCCTTGATGTCCTGCGCGGCCTGGGTCTCCGTCGTGAGCTTGGAGGTCGCGACCGCGGGCGGCGGTGGCGGCAGTGGCTTCGGCGGAACCTTTGACTGCTTCTGCGGCTGGTCGGGCTCGCTCAGCACGAACTTCCAGACGAAGAACGTCGCGGCGCCGACGATCGCGAGGATCAACATGACGACGAGGACGGGAGACACGCCGGCCGCGGGCGCCGGAGGAGCGACAGGCTTGTCGGTTCCGGGACGCTTCGGGAGCTCGACGGCGGGCTTCTTGTCCGCCTTCTTCTCGGCGGCCTTGTCGGCCTGCTTGTCCGTCTTCTGCTCGACGGGCTTCTTCTCGGCGTCGGCGGCCTTCTTCGCGGCAGCGGCGGCCTTGTCGCGCTCGGACTGCGCCTTCTTCTCCGCCTCGGTCTTGCCCTTGCTGCCGCCCTTGGCAGCCTGATCGGGCTGCTTCTCGGGAGCCTTGGCCGGCTGCTTCTCGGGCGCGCCCTTGGCCTCGGCGTCGAGCAGCTCCTTCGGAACATCGACGGCCGCCATCGCCTTGGACTTGCGAACGGCTTCCTTGACGTCGTCGGCACCCACTCCCATGTGAGCGCTGAGATCCATTCCGATCTCGGATGCCGGCGCGGGCTTGGCTTTCGGGACAGCAGCCTGCGCTCCGGATGCTCCGAGCGTGATGTCCTCGACGGGAGCCTTCGGCGGCGCGGCGACAGCCTGCGCACCGGGGGCACCGAGATCGAAGTCTGCACCGCTCGGGATCTCGGCTGCCTTGGGCTGCGCCTTCGCGCCAGATGCACCGAGGGCGATGTCGTCGACGGGAGCCTTGGGCGGTGCGGCAACGTTCGCACCGACGACGACCCCGCGAGCGAGATCGTTGTCGACGGCGGGCTGCTTTGCGTCGGGCTGCGTCGGTGCGGCCTTTGCGACCTTGGCATCCGCGGCGACGGCACCCTTGTCCTCGCCGATGAAGCGAAGATCGGCGAGCGTCGAGATGACCGACTGGATCTCCTTGGGAGACGGCGTGACGCCGAGCTCCTCCTGCGCCCACTTCACGATGCCGGCGACATCACGCTGGCCGTCCATCGCGCATGCGATGGCGTACTCGACCTCGTAGAAGCGAAACACGTTGTCGGAGTCAGGGGCGCCGACATCGACAAAGCGCGCGCCGCCCTCCTCGATGAGCTCGGCGATCAGATCCTGACGGAACCGCGGCCGATCTTGAGCCTGCATTTACGAGCCCTTTCGAAGCTCGGTGAGCACGAGCTTCGCGACAGCCTTGAGTGTATCGAACACGCCGACGCCCTTGGGAGCGACTGCTTCAAAGCTCGGAACCTTGGTCGGGTTCAGCGCCTCTTCCAGCTCGGCCATCGACATCGCGTTCGGCAGATCGCGCTTGTTGTACTGGACCACGTACGGGAGCTTGGCGAGATCGTAGCCCTGCTCCTGGAGGTTGGACCCCAAGTTCTCGAGCGACTCGATGTTCGCTTCCATGCGCTCCAGCTGGGAATCGCCGACGTACACGACGCCGTCGACACCCTTCAGGATCAGCTTGCGACTCGCGTCGTAGAACACCTGGCCGGGCACCGTGTAGAGGTGGAACCGGGTCTTGAACCCACGGATCTCGCCGAGCGAGAGCGGCAGGAAGTCGAAGAACAAGGTCCGCTCCGTCTCGGTGGCGAGGGAGATCATCTTGCCCTTCGCCTCGGGATTGGTCTTGTTGTAGATGTACTGGAGATTCGTCGTCTTCCCGCACAGGCCGGGACCGTAGTAGACGATCTTGCAGTTGATCTCGCGAGACGAGTAGTTGATGAAGCTCATCGCCAACCTTTGATCGAGGAGGCGAGGCACGCGCGGACGAGTGGATTAATGTCGCTCATCGTGCGCGCCTAATCGTTGAAGAGGTTGTCGATGTCGTCATCGGTGATCTCGGAGAACACCGACGGTTGACCGGAGCCGCTGGCGCTCTTCTTGACCATCGTCTCGAGGACGCCGACCAGCTCGACCGACGCCTTGCGGACGCGGAGTCGAACCAGGCCGAGCGACGAGCGACCGTCGAAGAGCACCACCAGGATGACTCGCTGGCCGATGATCGAGACGTGGTAGCTGATCTTCTCGCCCTCGAGAAACTGACCGGCGAATTCCTTCTCTGCCAGGAGCGACGCGATGCCGCCTGTGGCAGCGACGTTACCCGCGGTCAGCGAGGACAGGGAGGTGACGTCGAGCTCGTGGACATCGCCGGCCGAAGCCATTGCCTGTCCATTCTTGTCGATGACCAGGACGGCCTTCGCATTCGAGTCTCGGGCGAGGGTTTCGCAGATGTGGTTGATCTGCGTTAGCTCTTCCTCGTACATGACGAGCTGTTGGATCATCGCGCTCTAGCTCCTATGGCCGGTTCGCCGAATGGGCTCCCCGCCGACGAGCCACGGTACCAACGCCCCTGGATTCGTTCAACCTTTGCGCCCGTCTATCAGAGGTGGGCAGAGGCTTGGGCCAGCGTCGGCGCGGCCTACATCGTCGCCCGCCCGGCGAGTGCCCGGGCGATGGTCGCTTGATCGGAGTACTCGAGCTCACCCCCGACGGGGAGGCCGGTCGCGATCCGCGAGACCTGGACCCCGAGCGGCTTGATCGTCCGCGCGATGTACATGGCGGTCGCCTCCCCGTCGACGCTCGGGCTGGTCGCGATGATGACCTCCCGGACCGGCGGGTCCCCTCCGAGCCGGCGAACCAGCTCGGCGATACGAATGTCGTCGGGTCCGATGCCCTCGAGCGGAGAGAGCAGGCCGTGGAGCACGTGATACCGGCCGCGGAAGTGACCCCCGCGGTCGATCGCGATGAGGTCCGACGGGCTCGCAACCACGCAGATCACATCCCCATCCCGCCGCGGATCCGCGCACATCGAGCACGGATCACCCTCGGTCATCGTCATGCAGACCGAGCACAGGCGAATCTTGTCAGTGACGTCGAGCAGCGCCTGCGCGAGGTCCTTGATCAGCTGGCGATTGCCACGGATCAGGTGGAACGCCATGCGCGTGGCGGTCTTCTCGCCGATCCCGGGTAGTCGGGCCAGCTCCTGGACGAGACGCCTTATCGGGTCGGCCATCGATCAGAACGATCCGCGGTGGGGGATCAGAACAACCCGGGCATGCCGGGCATCCCGCCCATGCCGCCCATCACGCCCGACATCTTCTCTTTGCTCATCTCGCGGACCTTGGTCGACGCGGCGTTGACCGCGGCGGTGACGAGATCCTCGAGCATCCCGACGTCGTTCGGATCGACGACGGTCTTGTCGATCTTCACGCGTACGACCTCGAACTGTCCGTTGACCGTCGCGGTCACGAGCCCGCCGCCGGCAGCGCCGTCGCAGGTCATCTTGGCGAGCTCTTCTTGCACCTTGGCGACATCGCCCTGGAGCTTCTGGGCCTGCTTCATCAGTGCATTGAGATCAGGCATCTTGGGGTTAGACATCGGTCTTGATCTCCTTGATCTGGGCGCCGAACGTTTGAAGGACGTGCTTGGTGATCGGGTGTTCGCGGGCCTCGGCCTCGCGCTTGGTGCGCTCCGCGCTCGACTTGTCGCGGGTGGTCTCGAGCATCGAGCGGGCGCCGGCCGAGGCTGACTCGCGCTCGTCGAGCAGGCGGACCGAGAGCTTGACGTTCTTCTGATCGGGACCGAGCGCGCGGAGGATGTCGCGCATCTCGACGAGCTTGTCGGGCTCCGCGGCCATCTCGCCCATCGCGTGGACGTCGAGCGGGAAGCCTAGCTCGATCGAATCCGGCGTCCACTTGAGGACGCGCGCGTGCGCGAACGGACCGCTGAGAGAGAACTTCTTGCGCGTCTCGAGCTCGTCGAGGACGACGTTCCATCCCGCGAGCGCCTCGGCGGCGTTTTGCGGCATCGCGATCACGCGAGCGGGCGGAGCGAGCGGAGCGGGCGGCGCCGCAGGCTTCGCCGGGGCATCGTCGTGCGGTCCCGATCCTGCCGCCACCGTCGGCGCGGCGGGCACCGGACCCGACGGCTGCATCGAGACCGGGGCGCTGTGATCCGAGGGGAGCCGGTTCTTGCCCGACGCAGGAGCGCTCGACGACGTGGGAACGCCATCGGCGTGGCTCGCGATCGAGCTCGCCGGCAGTGCCTCGCTACGGCCAGGGCTCATCGGCGTGCGCGTGGCAGGAGCGGGTGTCACGGGCGCCGCAGTGCGCGGGCGAGCCCCGCCGCCACCACCACCGGGCGTCGCACGGGAGCGACCACCGCCACTCGTGAGCCGAGACTCCAGATCACCGAGGCGTTCGAGCAGATCACCGAGTGGAACCAGCGGCTCGACGGTCGCGACATCGATCAGCGCGCAGTCGAGCACGAGGCGCGGCTGCAGCGTCTTGCCGAGCTCGTCGCAGCACCGGAGCATGCGCTCGAACATCTGCGTGACGCGCGAGCGCTCGATGGTCTTGGCCTCGGACAGCAGCTCCGTGCGCTCCTCGTCGGACGCGTCGACCAGCTCGAGCCGATCGGGCGCGACCTGCAGCACCGACAGGTCACGCAGGTAGCGGACAATGGCGCGCGCGAGCTGGACCTCGTCGACACCGCGCTCGATCGCCGACTCGACCGCACCGAGGGCGACGCCCGCCTCACCGGTGGCGAGCGAACGAACGAGCGTGCGCGTCAGCGAGCGATCCGCGACGCCGAGGACCTCGGCGACGTGCGCCTCGGTGATCTTGGCGTCGCCGACATACGAGATGATCTGGTCGCTCAGCGACAGCGCATCGCGCACGCTGCCACCGGACTCGCGCACGAGCAGGCTGATCGCGCCCGCATCGATCGAGAGCTTCTCGGTCTTGAAGATCGACGCGAGGTGCTGCGCGAGGCGCGACGACGGGACGAGCTTGAAGTCGTAGCGCTGGCAGCGCGAGAGGATCGTATTGGGGAGCTTGTGGGGCTCCGTCGTCGCGAGGACGAACGTCACGTGCGGCGGCGGCTCCTCGAGCGTCTTGAGCAAGGCGTTGAACGCCTCGGTCGTCAGCATGTGGACTTCGTCGATGACGTAGACCTTCTTCTTGAGCTGCGCCGGCTGGTAGCGCACCGCCTCGGTCAGCTCGCGGATCGCATCGATGCCGCGGTTCGAGGCGCCGTCCATCTCCTGGTAGTCGACCGCGCTGCCGTTGCCGATGCTGACGCAGGCGCCGCATTTGCCGCACGGCTCGCCGGTGGCCTTGCCCGCGTTGGCCTCGCAGTTGAGCGCTTTGCCGATGATCCGCGCGATCGTGGTCTTGCCGCAGCCGCGCGGCCCGGTCATCAGGAACGCGTGGTGGACACGCCCGCTCGCAAACGCATTCGCCAGGGTCCGCGTGACGTGGTCCTGGCCAATGACCTCGGAGAACGTCGACGGCCGGTATTTGCGTGCAAGTACGAGATAGGACACGGCGCGGGCACTATACCCGGGGGGGCAGACCCTACAACTGGATCGTCTCGCAGATCTTCTTCGCCTGGATGATCACCTCGTCGCGGATGTCTCCGAACGGACTGTCCTTGTAGAGCGGGCCGTAGCAGACGAGCCGCTTGCCGCCGTACGTGACAAGGATGCGGAACGCTGCGCGCCCCGCCGAGTCCGTACCCTCGAGGTACCAGGCAGCACCGCGCTGGCGATCACCGGTCACCGCGAGGATCTTCGTATCTCCGAGAAACTTCTTGTACGCGTCGCGATCCGTCGGCGCGCGCACGTCGTCGTAGCCGTACGAGAACCGGAACACCTGGGTCTCGCCGCGAGACTGCACATCGACGACCAGCGAGATCGACGCCGCTTCGCCCTCATCGCGCTTCCAGTTCGGGAGCAGCGACAACTTGATCGCCCGGAGCTCCGCGGTGAGCTCGACGGGCTTCGCCGGCGTCAGTGGCGTCGGTGTCGGCGTCGGCGTCGGCGTCGGCGTCGGCATCGGCATCGGTGGCGTTGGCTTCGCGCTCCCCGAGCCCGCGGCAACGGGCGTCGGAGGCGTCGGTGCAGAGGGCTTCGCGCTGCCAGAGCCCGTGCCCGACGCAGATCCCGCCGCCGTCGGAGCTGCGCTGCCCGAGCTCGTGCCTGATGCAGATCCCGCCGCCGTCGGTGCTGTGCTGCCTGATCCGCTCGCACTCCCTGATCCGCTCGCACTCCCTGCTCCACTCGCGCTGCCCGCGCCTGCGGGAGCCGATGCGGTGCCAGTCGCGGTTCCCGCGGTGCGCTCGCCGCTGCCGGCGCTCTCGTTCGCGAGATCGGCGGACAGGGTCGCGGCAAACCCGCCGGCGGAGCCCTTCTTGGGCGATGGGGCAGGCGTGTCGAGAGTCTCGTCGGTGCTGCCACCGTCCGACTTGCAGGCAGCGCACAGCGCCGCGCACACCACGATCGCTCGGAACATCAGGTCGTAATACTGCCACCGAAAAGGCGGAGAGCGACGGTTCGTTAGAATCGTCGCTCTCCTGAAAGGTGGCCCCAGACACCCACTATTTCCGCTACCGTTGCTCCCTTCCGGGCCTGGCGGGGTTCACAGCATTCGCGTCATCCGGGACCATAAACGTCACGCAGTGGTTGGGGCGGCGGAGAGAGAGGGATTCGAACCCTCGGAACCTTTCAGTTCACACGATTTCCAATCGTGCACCTTCGGCCACTCGGTCACCTCTCCCTGATCGAAAAGACGGGAGTTTCTAATTTGCGGAGGAGGAGGGATTTGAACCCCCGGTGCTTGCGCACATCTGATTTCGAATCAGACACCATCGGCCACTCGGACACTCCTCCAGAATCACTGATAACTCGGACCGCGTCGTAGCTCGGCGAAGAAGCTCTTCAGCTCCTGCGCACACTCCGCTTCGCGAATCCCTCGCACCACCTCGACGCGGTGATTGAGCCGCGGGTCGGTGACGATCTGATACAGCGATGCGACCGCTCCCGCTTTGGGGTTGCCGCATCCGAAGACGAGTCGAGTGACCCGTGCGTTGACGATCGCGCCCGCGCACATCGGACACGGCTCCTGCGTGACATAGAGCGTTGCTTCGACTCTCCACATCCCGAGCGTTCGCGCCGCGTCGCGCAGTGCGACGATCTCGGCGTGAGCGGTCGGATCGCGATCTGCCTCGCGACGGTTGCGACCCCGGCCAATGACCGTGCCGTCCGCCGCTACGACAACTGAACCGACAGGCACATCGCCCGCCGCACCAGCTGCCCTCGCCTCTTCGAGCGCGAGATCCATCCATCGTTCGTCTTCCATTTTGCGGATCCGAGAGGGGTCGAACCTCTAACCCCCGGTTCCGTAGACCGGTGCTCTATCCATTGAGCTACGGATCCTCACAAAAGTCGTTATCTGCTCTCGTCGCCGTCGACACGGAGCAACGGCGGAGAGGAAGGGATTCGAACCCTCGATACCAGTAAACCCAGTATGCCGGTTTAGCAAACCGGTGCCTTCAGCCACTCGGCCACCTCTCCTTGCATTGCCAAACTAGTTTGGGTCGGGACGCCGCCTTCTGTTGCGCGACGTCCCGCCCATGACCACTTGCGTGACACTATTCGATTATCAAAGCCTGCGGAGGAGGAGGGATTCGAACCCCCGGAGCTTGCGCTCGGCGGTTTTCAAGACCGCTGCCTTCGACCACTCGGCCACTCCTCCAAGGGGGTCCCCAGAGGCCAGGGTATTTATAGGGATCGTTCGCCCCTTGTCCAGCACGATCGGGGAACTTCTCTAGCCCCTATCGGGTCGGCGGCGAGATCCTCTCGAGTCCCCCGACGTAGGGGCGGAGAACGGGCGGGACGATAACCGAGCCATCGGCCTGCTGATAATTCTCGAGGATCGCGACCAGGGTGCGGCCGATCGCCAGACCCGACCCGTTGAGGGTGTGGACCGGCTGGGGCTTGTCCTTGGGGGCGGCGCGGTAGCGGATCTTCGCGCGACGCGCCTGAAAATCCTCGTAGTTCGAGCACGAGGAGATCTCGCGGAAGGTGTCCTGGCCCGGCAGCCAGACCTCGATGTCGTAGGTCTTGGCGGAACCAAAGCTTATGTCGCCCGTGCACAGCGTGACCGTGCGGTAATGGAGGCCGAGACCTTCGAGCACGCGCTCGGCGTCCTCGCGCAGCGCCTCGAGCTCGGCGTAGCTGGTCTCGGGAGTCGTGAACTTCACGACCTCGACCTTGTCGAACTGGTGCTGCCGGATCAGGCCGCGGGTGTCCTTGCCGGAAGCGCCGGCCTCGGCGCGGAAGCACGGCGAGTACGCGCAGTACTTACGGGGCAGATCGCCGGCCTCGAAGATCGAGTCCATGTGGAGGTTCGTGACCTGGACCTCCGCCGTCGGCGACAAGAACAGATCGTTGTCAGCGACGTGGTCGGGCCCGACGGCGAGGTCGAGCTTGAACAGATCTGCCTCGAACTTGGGCAGCTGCCCCGTCCCCCGCAGCGATGCGCGCCGCACGATCGCCGGCGGCCACACCTCGTCGTAGCCGTGCGCGGTGTGCAGATCGAGCATGTAGTTGAGGAGCGCGCGGTTGAGCCTGGACGCGGCGCCGCGGAGCACCGTGAACCGGGCACCTGCGATCCGCGCGCCCGCCTCGAAGTCGAGGATGCCGAGCTGCTCGCCGATCTCCCAGTGCGGCCTGGGCTGGAACGCGAACGTCGGCTTCTCGCCCTTCACGTGGAGGACGATGTTGTCCGCCTCGCTCTTGCCCTCGGGAACACTCGCGTGCGGCGCGTTCGGGATGTGGAGGAGGCGCTGCTGGCTCGTCGACTCGAGCGTCGCGAGCTCGGTCTCGCCCTCCTTGATCGCGGACGACAGCGTCTTGAGCTCGTCGCGCGCCCCGGCGAACTCGTCGGACTTCTTGTCGAGCTTGGACATCCGCTCGTTCGCTGCATTACGGGCGCCGCGCTTGGTGTCGAGCTCGGCCTGGAGCTTCTTGCGGCGGTCGTCAAGACTGCGCCACGAGGCCACGACCGTGGCAACATCACCGCCGCGGCGGAGAACGTCGTCCATTCGGGCTGGGTCGAGCATGAGCTACCTCAACGATCAGAAGGGGTTGGAGGGGGACCCTAGCCCGTCATTAACCAGCCTGGCAAGCCGGGCGTCTAATGCCTCGTGGACGTCCTTGCCGCGACGATGCTGGAGCCCCTCGCGCACGTGAGCGACGCAGATCCAGATCGCGAGCTAGCGGAGCGATTCCGCGAGGGTGACCGCGCCGCCTTCGATCAGCTCGTGCGCCGCCATCAAAAGCAGATCTGGCGGCTCGTCCGCCGCTACATGAAGCGCGACGCAGATGCAGCCGACGTCACGCAGCAGGCGTTCGTTCGCGCGTTCAAGGCGCTCGCGACGTTTCGCGGCGACGCGACGGTGCGCAGCTGGCTCTACCGGATCGCGATCAACTGCTCGCTGTCGTGGTTGCGCGATCACAAGCGCGAGCAACCAGGCGAGATCGCCGACGAGGCGTTGACCGAAACGAACCCCGCACCGGCGCAGCTGATCGCCGGCGAGGACAGTGCGCGCTTGCGCGCCGCGATCGCGCAGCTACCGCCGAAGCAGAAGCTCGTCCTCGAGCTGCGCGTGTTCGATGACCTGTCGTTCAAGGAGGTCGCCGAGCTCGCCGACTGCACCGAGAACACCGCGAAGGTGAACTTTCACTATGCGGTGAAGAAGCTGCGCGAGATGCTCGTCGGAGGTTCCGATGCGCCGTGATGACGAGCTGCTCGCCGCGTACGTCGACGGGGTCACCGAGCTGACCACCGAGGAGCGGCGCCACGTCGAGGAGCGGCTGGCGGCGGATCCGACCCTTCGCGTCGAGGAGCAGCAGACGCGAGACGTCCTCGCTCAGCTGCGCTCGCTACCGTCCGAGG
>JANOPP010000120.1:0-3449 GCA_031421915.1 Myxococcales bacterium
CCGAGCGGCTTCCAGATCTGCACGCGCTCGGCCTCGCGCAACCAGTACGCCTCACTCGCGTCGAGCGCGGCGCGCTTGCGTGCGTTGGTGCGCAGGTGACCATGCACCTCCCGCCAGTCGCTCGCTTCCGCGCGCGCCGTCCGGCCCGCCGCCACCGTCGACGCCTCGTACTCCACCTCTCGCGATCCATCCCGCAGCATCTCGCGCTCCTCGCTGGTTCGATGTTCTCGAATACCACGCGAGTTTTCGGCGCAATGGCGTGCGCGATGCGCTCACAAACTCGATTCCTCGTCGAGAATCACGACGCGAGCAGCAAACGTGCGGACAGCGCTCGCCAGCGCGCGGAGTGAGCGATCAACTCGCGGTTCGTCACCAGGCACAGCGCGGCGCTCTGGAGTACGTCAAGGAGAAAGTGAGAAATCAGACGCGGCACCATGGGCATGGACCAGATCTTCGATGCGTGATGAGACCTGCTCGATGAACCCTCTCGAGGAGCACGTGGTCCGCGAGAGCCCACACCGTCCGGAGCTCTGCTCGCTCGTGCTCTGCGTCAGGTGGACTCGCGCGAGCGCGGCGTTCGCGCCATGACGCGCGACGGGTCGTGACGACACCGAGCTAACCGTCGTCGTACAACGAGGCGCTCGGCCGCATTGAGCTCGCTCTCGCGTACACGCGTCAGCTTCGCCCCAGCGCTGCACGCTCGTGCGTCAGGTGGACTCGCGCGAGCTCGGCGTTCGCGCCACGACGCGCGACGGGTCGTGACGACACCGAGCGGCCGCGGGATCCTCTGTGTTCAACGGTCGCCCTGACAAGCAGCACGACCCGGGCGCGAATGACCACATCGCTCCTCGCGGATCACGACCTCGATCGCCGCCCACGTGAGCGCACGCCGGATCGACAGCAGCTTCCGTCTGGGTGACCAGCGTCCTGTACGCCTGCGCGCGATCCTCCACGGCATCGATCCACGTCCCGCCCACGGGGGCACGGCGAGTTGTGGGTTCGAACGTGGTCCCGTCCAGGTGGTCGCGTTCCCGCAACACTCTGCGCCGTCCGGAGCTCTGCTCGCTCGCGTTCGGCGTCAGGTGGTCTCGCGCGAGCGCGGTGTTCGCGCCACGATGAACGTGAGGCCTTGCCGCCTCCTCGGTCGGCTCGACCACCTTCGCCCCGCCAGATCCCAGCCGTTGTGCCCGCTTCGCCTCGCGGATCCCGAACCGAGTCCTTCGGGCCGACGATGGTGCGTATTTCGGCGGTAAGCTCGATTCCGATGAAGATCGCGCTCCTGGTGTTGGCCTTGGTGGTCGGTTGTACGAAGGAGAACGCGGCGTTCTGCTGCATCGATCCTGCCGACTGCGCAGCCCAGGGCGTCGATGAGAGTCGGCTCTGTACCGATGGCCTCTCGTGCGTGAACAACACGTGTGTGGCCTCGACGTGCGCGACGACCGGATGCGCGGCCGCGGCCCCTGTCTGCGAGATCGCGACGGATATGTGCGTCGGCTGCGCCGATTCGACGGACTGCACGCGGTTCCCCGCGACCGACGTGTGCAGTGCGAGCGGCGCGTGCGTCGAGTGCGTGTCGAACATGGACTGCGATCCGACGAGGCCAGTCTGCGATGCGATGGCATGCCGGACGTGCAAGCTCGACACCGAGTGCCCGTCGGCGGCATGCGGCGAAGACGGGGCGTGCGTACCCGAGGCCAACGTCGTGTACCTGTCGCCAACGGGAACAGACGCGGTCCCGTGCGCACGCGCCTTGCCCTGCCAGCAACTGTCGTTTGCCATTCGGCAAACGACGATCTCTCGCAATCACCTAGTGTTTGCGCTGGGGACTTACGAGTACGGGAGCCAGCCACTGATCATCAACAGCGCCGTCACGTCGTCGAATCGCATCGTTGTCCACGGCGGAGGCTCCACCCTGACTGGCGGTTCGTCGGATGGCGGACTGATGCTGTACGTGCCCGCGACGCTGCGCGACCTGGTAGTCATCAACTCGCACGTCGGTTCGAGCCAGGCGCTGTACTTCGCGAGTGCTGGCCTTCTCGAACGAGTTCGACTTCGCGGCCACAACGGTCTCGCCGTTGCCGGACAGGTCACCGCGAAGGAGCTCATCGTGAACGCCGACGACCAAGGCATCTCAAACACCGGTGCTCTCACGCTCGACGTGGCCACAATCGCAGGCGGCACAACCGCCATCTGGTCGCGGCAGGGCTCGCTCGACATCACAAACCTGCTCACGTTTGGAACCACAGGTATCGCGCTCGACATCGACGGCAGCGGTGGCTCGATGGCGTTTAGTACCGTGTACAGCACGGCGCAGGGAACCGACCCCGGTGGAGTGCGATGCGCGATCGCACCATTCACCATCCGAGCATCGATCGTGTGGACTCCATCCGCGCCGACAACCCGCCCGGGAATCACCGGTTCATGCATGCTGAACTCGACGATCGCTGGTCCACTCGGTGTCGTCGGAGCCATGAACTCGGATCCTTTGTTCGTGAACCCAACCACGAACGATTTCCATCTCAGCGGCGCGAGCCCCGCGCGGGACGTAATCGACATGGGCCCCACGGGCGATTTTGAGGGCGACCCGCGGCCCCGGCGGAGCCCGGTTCGACATCGGCGCCTACGAGGCTCCGTAGCCCGATTCTCCCGTGAGTCGGGTCGATCGACCCCGCCGATCCCCTGAACGGGCGAGCCGCATGTGCGGGGAAATGCACATCGATCTGGGGACTTGATCCCCGTAGGGGACGGTTGTCCCCATCTGTAATACCCTGGATTGGTTGATCATGGGGCTCAGCGTCCTCGGCGCGGGGCTTGCTGTTACGTCGACCACTTCCAAGGAGCCTGACGAATGAACCGCCTATACCTCGCTGCTGCATGTCTCTCCGGTGCCCTCGCCTTCGGGTGCGGACCGAAAGAGTTTGGAAGCGTCTGCACCGAGGTTCCCGCACCGGCCGAGTGCATGACCGCCTGCGACCCGACCCCGGGCGCCGCCTCGGCATGCCCCTCCGGCTTCCACTGCAGCCCCGACGGTCTGTGCGACGCCCAGTGCACCGTGGGCGGCGGTCAATGCGGCGATGGCTACACCTGCACCTCCGACGGCTACTGCGTCGATGACGGCAGCGGCTCCGGGAGCAACGGACCCGACGCAAGCTGCCCGGCCGTGAACTTCACGCCGATGCCGACGACACCGTCAATCAGCCTGGTGCTCGACCGCAGTGGTTCGATGGGTGGCATGGACGTCAGCCCGACGCGGTTCCAGGCGATGCGCGATGCACTCGTTGGAAACACCGGCGTTGTCACCCAGCTCGAAGCGAAGGCGTACTTCGGATCGTCCCTGTACACCTGCAACAACAACGCACTCGATCTAAAGAACGTCCCGCGCGCACTGAACAATGCTGGCGCAATCCGGACTTCGATCGACACCAGTGGCGGCCCTGGCGCGACCACGC
>JANOPP010000121.1:0-3522 GCA_031421915.1 Myxococcales bacterium
AGGCGGTCGATGTCGGCGCGGATCGCGGTGATGTCGTCGCCTTCGGGAGCGATGGTCCCGCCGAGGTGGACGCGGCGAATCACGCCCGTCTTGTCGAGCAAGAAGCTGACGCTGGTGAACGAGCGCTCGTGGCCCGCGAGCCACCACTTGTCGAGCGTCAGCCAGCCCTTGTCGATCGCAACCGGGAACGTGTAGCCGTAGTGCTTGGCCCAGCCGCCGACTTGTTTCGGATCGAGCGGCGTCGCTTCCTTGTGGTGATACATCCCGATCACCGCGAGGCCCTTCCCCGCGTAGTCCGCGTGGAGCGCGCGCAACGTCGGCGCGGTCGCGCTGCAGAACGGACACGACGGGCCCATGAACCAGCGCACGAACACGACCTTGCCACGCAGGTCCTCGAGCGCGAGTGGCTCGGAGTTGAACCACTGCGAGACCTGGAACGGCGGAGCGGGCTGATCGATCACGCCGACCAGGGTGTCGTCGGTCTTGCGCTCCGTGGGTGCGGCGGACGTGTGGTGCTGATGCGGCGATGGCGCGGGCGCGGGCTCGGGTCCGGCGGCGCACGCGGTCAGGGAGGCGGCGAGGATCCAGGTGCGCACGGTGACCATCCTAACCGGTATGTGCCACCGGTGATTCCTGCCTTCGTGTGCCGGTCGAGCCCGGTGTGGTGAATCCACAACGCTTCCCCGACGAGGTCTCGCTGACTTCGCGCGGTCCGGTCGTTGCAACCATCAGGATCATGCTGCGCGTCATCTTCGGGATCGTGCTGATGATTGCCATCTTCGGCATGCTCCGCCCGCTGCTCTTGCGCGACGACGTCGAGCGCGACTGCGACGCGACGACGCTATTCGAGTCGAACGAAGCGCTCGCGCCCCTGACGTTCTGATCAGGCGAACAGCTCGCGGTCGCGAATCTTGCGCGCGTCCGCGTAGTGCTCGGTCCACCACGGCACCCCGGTGGACGTGGTCGGAGCCGCGCGGAGCTGCAGCTTGCGCACGCCGGTCGTGGCCTCCTTCTGCGCGACGCGGAAGTGGTAGTGGTCGAAGATCCGGATCGCCTCGATCATGTACGCGACGGCGACGCGGCGATCGCGGATCACCAGGAGGTTCTCGCCGTTGCTGTTGTCCGCGGCCTTGGAGAAGTTGTACGAGCCGAGATAGACGCGGGCCGTCGGCTTGTCGAAGTCGATGACGAGGAACTTGTGATGCATGCGGTTGCCGCTGCCTCCGGTCGGTTCGGAGCGGAACGGCTCGGGGACGTTCTCGTCGAGACCCGTCGAGAACACGGGGACCGGATTGCCGTCGGGCTTCTGCAGCACGATGCCACCGACCTTGCTGTCGGCCATGCCGTAGACGAAGTGGGTGGGGCTCGCCGTGAGCTTCGTGATCGCTTCCTTGATCGTGCCCGGCGTGATCGAGAGGAAGGCGAGCGAGTAGAACAGGCTCGAGGTGGTGTGCTTGTCGAGATCCTCGCCGATCGATGCGAGGACCGCGTTCTTGGAGCCATGCGGTGAGAACGTCACGCTCGCGTCGATGCCGGTGAGCCCGAGCTTGGTCCAGCCGGCGTGCGTGGACTTCTTGAACCCGGTCTGGTCGAACTTGAAGTAGTCGTCGAACGCAGCCGCGAACAGCTTCACGACGTTGGCGCCCTCGAGCACGACGGCGTTGTTCGCCTGCACGTAGAACCCGCGCCAGGCGAAGTTGGTGGAGCCGCAGACGACGCGCTTCACCTTGGTGCCGTCGACGACGATCGTCTTGTTGTGCTGGAGGTCACCCGCGTGATCGCGCGTTACGTTCTTGGTGCCCGCGCTCTTGCGCAGTCGTGTCGCCGCCTGAGACTCGCCCGATGACGAATGGCCGTGGCCCTTGCCGGTCTTCTCCTCGACGCTGTTGTCGATCACGATCTTGAGGCGGTCGCCGAGCTGCTCGAGGCGATTCACGATCTCCGGCTCGCTGAGGTCGTAGGCGATGACGCGAACCTGCGCGGTCTTGTCGGCGATCGCCTTGTCGAGGACCTCGAGGATCGCATGACGCGCCTCGAAGCCCATCCAGGCGAGCGCTTCCTTGGTGCTCGGGTGCGTCGGCGCGAACTTGAGGCCGAGGTCGGCCTTCGCAGGCAACAGCGTCGAGATGGGTCCCTTGGACTCGTACTTGTCGACGAACGCCTGCGACGACACGAAGCCGCGGGTGAACGTCACGTTGAGCTTGCCGGGGTAGGTCACCCGCGCGAGCTGGATCTTGGCTTCCTGCGCGTCACCGTAGCTGAGCTCGCCGAGGTCGTTCATGAACACCGGCGTCACGACGTACGTGAACAGCCCCTCCATCTCCGCGTTGCGCGGGAAGTGGACCCAGCGAAACTTCTGGATCGGTGACAGGAGTGTCGAGAGCTTGTTCGGATTCGTGCTGCCGTCCGCGTGCGGGAACGAGATCCGGTTCTTGAGCGGGAAGAACTTGATGCCGCCCGGCTCCTTGTACTCGATCGCAAAGCCGACGAAGTCCTCGCGCGGCTTGCCGCTCTTCCAGTTCATCGCGATGAGCGTCATGCCCTCGCCGCGATGGAGCTTGAGCGTGAACAGCGCCTTGGTGTTCGTGCCCGACACCTGAAAATCTGTGATCGCCATCGATCCCCCCCGGTTGAATGTCGGTGACACCATACCGAACCTTCGCGGTGACTGCGGTGCACCGTCCGGCGCAAAACACGCCAGCGGAATCGTGCGGCGATCGCGGTCGATCTCAGTTCATCGCAGGGTCGGTCTCGGGCTCGAGCACGAGTGGCTCGTCGGCCGTGGCGCGAGCGCGCTCCGCGTTGCCCGTGTAGAGCGCACGGCGCTTGGCATCGGTCTCGCGGTCCGCAGCGCGCTCCCACAGCCGCCCGGCGTCGCGCCAGGCTCGCTCGTAGGAGCCGGCATCGGTGGCCGACTGCGCCTTCAGCTCCGCCGCCTCAGCCTTCGCCACATGGGGATTACGTCCAAAGCTCATTCCACCTTATACCCCGTCGCCCTGACCAGCTATGCTCCGACGATGGCGCGCCGCACGATCGAGAGCCGTCTGTTCGATGCCGTCTTGATCGTCCTCGCCAGCGCGGGCTGCAGGCCTGCACCGATCCCGGTGAAGACGACGACCGTCACCCACGCCGATGGCAGCCAGGAGATCCGCCTGGCGAGCCCCGCAAATCCAAAGGCGATCTGCAAGAACTTCAAGGCACGCACCAGCGTCGACCCGAGCACCGTGACCGAGCAACCGATGGACCGGTGGGAGCGCGCGTACTGGAACCCGCAAACCGGCGTCGCGCAGTGCTCGATCGAGCGCGACAAGTACGAGGGCAACATCGAGGTGATGCACACGCCGTCGTGCTGTTCGCTGGACGATGGCTACCAGTGTCCCGGCCCGTCGAAGGTCACGGTGCCCGGCACCCAGTACCTCATGCAGGAGGCGGAGGTTCGACCCGATGGTACGGCCGCGAAGAGTGTCCTCGGCTGGGCGAAGGTCGAGAAAAACCCCGAGCCGCAGCACAACTGCGGCCGCC